>JAKSMF010000057.1 GCA_024400775.1 Bacteroidales bacterium
CAAACGACAGCGTCAGCAAATCGCAATGAATTTGCATGTTCCCTTCCTCCACGGTATAAAGTTCGCCGTGCTTGGAATCAAGGTAAAGCGGAACGGAAATTCCTAACGGTGTTTCAACCGTTTTGAGGGGAAGGCCGCCTGTCAGCAATCGGTCGGCATCATCTTCCCGCATACGGAAAAATGAAAGCACAACGCCATCGACGTTTGCTGTAATCGTTTGATTCTCAACAAAAAACGATGGCGTGTGGTTCGGGAATGCCACCTTGAGGAGGTGGCGTGCCGTGTAAACCGTTGCGTTGTCGGAGAGGCGCATGGGGCGAAACTATTCAGCTTTGGCTTCGGTTTCGTCGCTCTTCTTCTCTTCCAAATCAATCAGATTGTGGTCAATCAGCTGGTTATACCAAGCGATGACTTTCTTGATGTTGGAGACATAGACGCGTTCGCGGTCGTAGTCGGGCAGCACTTCGGCAAAGTATGCCTTCATGGCATTGCCGTCGCTGAGGCTGACGTTGCATTTGCCGCCGTTTTCTTTTTTATACATGGAAACAAAAACAGATTCCAGAGTGACGTCGTCGCCGTTGGTAAAGATGGAGATGTTTTCCAGGTTTGCTACGCCGTCATGCGAGAATGCCGGGAAACGTTTGCCATCGGTCAGAGATTCGACGATGAAGTTGTTGTTGCCTCTTGAGATCAAGGTGAAAAGACCGCTTTTTCCGGTGATTGCTAAAACTTTGCTTAAATCCATTTTCTTCGTTTTGTGGTTAATGATAGTATTCTATTTTTCGTTCGATGACATAATAGCGATGGCCGTTGCGGGTGCTTTCCTGATGCGTCCAGTTGCCGTTTTTGTCATGTTTCGAATATTCGGTTGAAATTTCTTCTAACTGCTGGGGCAGACTGCGTTGGTATAACTCTTTGAGCAAATGCCCTTTAGTGTTGTATTGGGCATGGTAGTATTCCACGTTGCGTTTGTTCAGCGTCATATTACGGTTGATGACGTTGCCGTGTTCGTCGTATTCGATAGTTGACTGCATGTAGGCCTCGTTGCCGCCTTGCGGGGAGAACCACTCAATCAGCACGGGCAGCCCGTTGGGATTGTTGGTGTGGTTGAGGTAATATTGTTCTTTGCCTTCGGTAACCGTAATGCGTTCGACGTTGCCGGCGGCATCATTCTCGCACACCTGTTTGCGGACGAGCGTATCTCCTTTATAGAAAAGCTCTTGCGTGCGAAATCCGTTTTTGTCGTATTGGTAAACGTAATACTGCTTGACTTCCCCTTTGGCGTCGGTTTGTTCGCTGCGGGTAACGTGACCTTTGTCGTCGAATGTGATTTTGGTGACGAAAATCGTGTCGCCAGCGGCGGTGGTCATGTAGCTGCCACTGAGCCAGCCCGCCTGGTTGTATGTCTCGTGATTGGTGGCGATGCAGACGAGAGAGTCCTGCCCATCTTCCAAAGGCATTACCATATATTTGGTGTCCGAAACGGATTTGATGGCGCCCAATAGATGGTTTTCGTGCAGGCTGTTGCGTTCGGCACTCGATGCAACCTTCTTTGTATCAGTTGTTTGCTTGTCTTTGCAGCCAACCATTAAAGCCAGCGCCGCGATGAAGATGATGATAAAGTTTTTTCTCATTGTTAGCTTTCGAAAAGGTCGGCAAAAATACGAAATAGTTAGGAGTTAGAAGTGACCAGATGGTAGTATTAGTTAGAAGTTTTTTTGCAAAAAACAGAAGTGATTGATGTCTTTTTGCCGTTTAGGTTTAATTTTTAGATTAAAATTTCAATTTAACCGCCTCCTACTTCCACTTCCCTTGCCACGTGTCGTTTTCGGCGAGTTTCTGTTCTATTTTTTGAAGAACGACGTCATAGCGCGTCAGTCCCCAGTGGTTGACGAAAAGGTAGCGCGGGGGCACCTCACCCGCAAAGCGTTCAATGACGAAGTTCGGGTTGAGGCGTTCCGTGACCTGCACGATGAAGTCGATGTATGAATCTTGTGTAAATATATGGAAATCAGTCGGTTTTTCCGTAAACTCGCGTTGCATGGCGGTGCCGTTGATGATTTGCAGCTGATGAAATTTAATCCCGTTGATGGGAAGTGAGTTGATGGTTTTCAGGTCGTTGAGCCATTGCTCGGGAGTTTCGCCCGGAAGTCCGTAAATAAAGTGTCCGGCGCAGTGGATGCCGCGTTTGGCGGTCTCTTCGATGGCGCGTTGTGCGGTGGCGAAGTCGTGCCCGCGGTTAATGCGGCGCAGCGTTTCATCGCTGCACGCCTCCACGCCGTACTCGATGGAAACGAAGGTGTGCTCCTGCAGTTCGGCGAAAAAGTCGAGTTTTTCGGCATCAATGCAGTCGGGCCGCGTGCCGACGACGATTCCTTTTACAAGGGGATTTTCAAGGGCGGGCCGGTAAATTTCGCGCAACTGCGCCAACGGAGCATAAGTATTTGAAAATGCTTGGAAATAAGCCAAATATGCATCGGCGCGACGATAGCGGTTGCGGTGAAATTCCATCCCTTCGTCCAATTGCTGCCGCACGCTTTTTTGTGGCGAGCAGTACGACGGATTGAAGGCGGCGTTAAGACAGTAGCTACAGCCGCCGGTGCCGACGGAGCCGTCGCGGTTCGGACAGGTAAAACCGGCGTCCAGCGTCAATTTCTGAACGCGCGTGCCGAATTTTTTTTGAAGAAAGTTTTTATAGGAGTTGAAACGGCGATCGTCGCCCCACGGGTAGGTCATATCGCGAATTTCATTTTTTCCATAATGGCGGAGAGCATGTATTTGGCACGGAAAAGTTGGATTTTCACATTGTTCATGCTGATGTTCAACTCTTGCGAAATCTCTTCGTACGAAAGTTCTTGAAAATATCGTAACTCAATGAGTGTGCGGTATTTAGGACGTAATTGCTCCACGGCCCAGTGCATCACTTGCGCACGCTCTTTCTGCATATAGCTCTCTTCTTGCGACATTGACGGGGTGCCTTCGCAGGTGTTTTCGAAAACGACGAAGTCCTCATCCACGCATTGCGGTGAGGCGTTCTTGCGGCGCATGTAGTCAATGCAGTTGTTGATGGCGATTTTGAAAAGCCAGGTGGAAAATGCGTATTCGGTAGTGTATTTCTCCAGATTCTTGAACGCTTTGCCAAACGCTTCAATCGTCAGATCTTCAGCGTCGTAGGGATTTTTCATCATCTTCAGCAACGTGAAGTAAAGCGGGTCGCGGTAGTAGCGCATTAGGTCGGAATAGGCCTTCTGGCTTCCGTTTTCCAGGGCGTCTTTGACCAATTGCGCGTCACGCTTGGCTTTGTCGGTGGTGCAGTTCGTTATTTCCATTTTGATTTTTCAAATTTCGATCCTAAATAAATCCACGGTCGCAGCACGGTGACCAGAATGTCGTATAACAGCATGCCGGGCAGCACCTCTTTTTCGCCCAGCTTGTTTGCTCCTTTGATGAAAACCAGATACTGCATGCCAATTTTTAGCAGAACAGCGGCACCCACAATGCCGAGGAGAATCCAATTCTTCAGCACTGCGATGACGGCCAACGTGCCGATGGCGGCAATGTGGAACCAAAAGCCCAGCCAGTTGTACCACTTCAGCAGCATGCGCGGCACCGTTTTGTAAAAACTGCGGCTGATGAGCGAGAACTGCTTGAGCTGGAACCATTTGGAAAATTCAATCGGATACTGCTCCATGACCGCTTCGGGCGATGCAACCACGTTGCAGACATCGTGCTTGACCGCTTCGTTGATGAAGATGCAGTCTTCCCCAAACGGCAGCTGGGAATGACGGAAATATTTCTCTTTGTTTTTGAAAAAGATGTCTTTGTTGTAGGCCAAGTTGCGGCCGTCGGCCATGACGGGCATGCCGCAAATGGTGTACGAAAAAGCGATGATGGAGGTCTCAAGTGCGTCGTAATGAAGCAGTTTGTTGAAAAATCCGGGGCGTTTTTCGTAGGATGCGTGGCCAAGAACGACACGCGTGCGGCGCACAAAGCGACCCGCCACCTGGCGCAACCAATAGGGACTCGACGGCTGACAGCTCGGGCCGGTAAGCAGCACTACATCGTTTTGCGCCGCCTGAATACCGATGGCCATCGGGAACTTCTTGCCCTCGATGGTCGATACCGACGAGGTCATATTTACGTAGTGAAGATTGTGGTATTTGTTCCGCATCTCAATCGCCAATTGCGGCGTCTCATCCGTCGAATTGTCGTTCACCAGCACCACTTCGTAGTTCGGATAATCCTGTGTGAGCAGCTCCGGCAGCGATTTGATGAGGTGGTGCGCCTCGTCGTGCGCCACGATGATGATGGAAATCGGAGGAAAATCTTCCGATAACACATGCTTTTTTTCTTTACGAAAAACAAATCTTCCGTAAAAAACAAGGTAGTATAGCAGCAGACTGAATATGATAAAGCCTAAGAGTATCAGACAGATAAGTGCGTATAATGGCAAGTTGTTGAACAACATAGTATCGGTTAATAAGATTTTGCAAAGATATTTTAAGGATTGAAATATTTAACTTATTTTTGCCGAAAAATACTAACAAAATGCAGTTTACAATTGAACACTCTGATGCCCACAGTTCAGCACGTTCCGGCATCATCACTACTGACCATGGACAAATCAAAACGCCCATCTTCATGCCTGTAGGCACGGTGGGTTCTGTTAAAGCTCTACATATTAATGATTTACGCGACGAAGTGAAGGCGCAAATCATCTTGGGAAACACCTATCATCTCTACCTTCGTCCCGGTATGGAAGTGATTGAGGCCGCCGGCGGGCTCCACAAATTCAACGGCTGGGACCGCCCCATATTGACCGACAGCGGTGGATTTCAGGTGTTTTCGCTTGCCGGCTGCCGTAAAATCAAGGCCGACGAGGGCGTTTGGTTCCAATCGCACATCGACGGCTCCCGCCACCTCTTCAGCCCTGAGAAAGTGATTGATATTGAACGCTCTATCGGTTCCGACATCATGATGGCGTTCGATGAGTGCCCGCCTTATCCGTGTGATTACGAGTATGCCCGCAAGTCGCTCGACATCACGTTGGGTTGGCTTAAGCGCTGCTGGACCCGTTACAAAGAAACCGAGCCGAAATACGGGCATTACCAGTCGTTGTTCCCGATTGTGCAGGGCAGTGTTTTCAAGGATTTGCGCAGTCGTTCGATGGAGGAAATCGTGAAATACGACAGCGACGGCATCGCCATCGGCGGCATCGCGGTGGGTGAGCCGACCGACAAGATTTATGAGATGGCGGGTTACTGCTGCGAGCAGTTACCGAAAGACAAACCGCGTTACCTGATGGGTGTCGGAACGCCCGTTAACATATTGGAAAACATTGCGTTAGGTATTGATATGTTCGATTGCGTGATGCCCACCCGCAACGGCCGTAACGGCATGATATTCACGTGGGACGGCATGATGAACATGCGCAATGAAAAGTGGAAATTCGACTTCACGCCGATTGACGCCCACAGCGACCTCGCCGCCGACCGCATCTACAGTCGTGCGTATTTGCGCCATTTGTACGCTGCCAACGAAATCCTCGGCCCCATGATCGGTTCGATGCACAACCTCCACTTCTATATCGAGTTGGTGACCACCGCCCGTCAGAAAATCGAGGAAGGCGTCTTCACCGAATGGAAGAACCAGGTGGTTCCGAAACTGGCGACGAAGCTGTAGGGGTGAAATTTTTTATTATTGGTGTCTGGTAAAAGTTGAAAAAAGGGGGAATGTCTTCCGCTTGGCGTGATAAACTTATTCAAAAATATGCTCAAAAGCAGTGAAAATTCGTACTTTTGTTGCCCGAATTTTTGATACCTACCTTTATGCCAAACACCAAACTTGCTACTTTGCGCTACCAGGCCCTTGACCGCTGTTTCAGCGACCGAGCCAAATATTATTACATTGAAGATTTGGTGGAAGCAGTGAACCGTACCCTCGAAAACAACGACCAACCGCGTGTTTCAAAGCGTACGGTCCAATACGACATCCGCGACATGGAATCGAATCACGATTGGAATGTCGTATTTGCAACTCCCTGCTACAACGGAGGAAGACGTTTCTACCGATATGCAGACCCCAATTATTCCATTTGGAAAACTGACCTCAATGCGCAACAGCTTGAGCAGCTGAAATCGCTGATGCTACTCCTTCAACAGTTCCACGGGTTGCCGCAGTTCGAAAGGATACAGGAGATTGTCGGACAGTTGGAGGAAAAATATGGATTCACATTACCATCACCGCAAAGCGTAATCGCATTCGACACCAACGAGGAGGCCTCCGGCTTAGAGTATCTTAGCCCACTGTTTGAGGCCATCATCAGCAAGCAGCCTCTGCACATCACCTACGAACCATACGGCAAACCATCATTCGAAAGCATTGTGCATCCATATTTTATAAAACAATATAACAACCGGTGGTTTCTTCTGGGATTCACCACCGATGGCATTCACAATAACATTGTCAATATGCCCTTAGACAGAATCAAGAGCCTCAAACCGGCACCCGTTGAATTTGTCGAAAACACATTCTGCGACTTTGGTGATTATTTCGAAGACTTTGTCGGTGTGACAAAAACAAACGAAGAAATAAAGAACATAGTCCTGCGCATTGAGCAGAAACGCCTGCCGTACGTCCTTTCCAAACCACTTCACCCGTCACAGCGCAACCATCGCGCCTCCGAGGGCATTATTGAATTGAAAGTCATCCCGAACAAGGAATTGTACCAACTTCTCCTCGCATACGGGCCAGACCTTGAAGTGCTTGAACCAGCAGATGTACGACTTAAAATGGCAGAATTTGCAGAAAAAATGACAGAAAAATATAGGGAAGAATGATTTGTGCAAAAAGATTGCACAACCCCGTTGTATTTTTGCAGCCGTAAAAAAACATGGATTAGTATTTAAGTTAAACTCTAAACTTTATTACACATGACACAATTCTCTGTATTGACATCAGAAGCCAAGGCAATCGTAGTTAATTTCTTCAACACTCAAACGAATAAGAGCATATTCTGTGAACCGAACAAACAACTTATGGTATCTCTTTATAGTCTTATGCCAGAGGCAGACACAAAGGTCATTGGTATATTGAAACAACACATTGTTTCTTTATCCGAATTTTTACAGGATAGTGAAATCGACATACTAAAGTCTGAATATCCTGCTGTTGTAAGATTTTGTTACGACCACAAAGACTATGCAGGAGTCGCAAGTCGAAGAGATAACGAATTACTTTTCCCACAGTCATTGATCGACTTGTGCATGAGTCTTTCAGAACCGAAGCATGGCTGTTCTGTTCTTGTTCCATATTCTGGTGATGGCAGTTTTGCATATCATGTATCAGACTGCATGGTTGACGGTTTTGAACCAAACGAAATTCCTTGGGCATTCTCACAGATATTATTGCACTCACAAAATACTGTCTCCTCTATCAAGCTGAAAAGCACAGTTGTTGATAATTGCAAACAATACGATTACATCTTCTCTTTTCCTCCGATTCTTCAAGGAAGAGACGGCAGGAAGGTCATAGATATGGTGTACAACCTTATAACAAAGCAACTCAAAGAAAATGGAGAGTTGTATTGTGTTCTGCCTATGAGCTTTTGTTCAGCGACTTCAGGATGGTTTGACATACGCAAGATTCTGTGGGATTTTCGCGGACAATACAGCGTACTTGTGGTGAGTCTTCCTCCTGTTATGATGCCTATAATCGGAGCCAATCTCTGCCTCCTTCATGTAAAGAAGAATCATGAGGACATCATTGCTCTTATGGATGCTACTAGCGATGATTTCTCCGCAAGACGTAATGTTGCCGGTTCCAGGGAACATGTCTTAAAGGTACAGTCTATCATCGAGACTATCAATAGTCAAGATGAAAGATACGTATGGGTTGGTAGTTCTAAGCAACTTACTGGAGAGGTAAACCTTCAGCCATCTCGTTACTTGATCTCCCAGAACATTCCTCAACCCCAAAAAGGTGAAAAGGCTCTCAGATTGTCAGATGTGATTCAAACCATACCCCTGACAAAACAGGATGATGACACCTTACAGATTATCTCGAAACGGAATATGCTTGCACACGTTTCTTCCGAAGAATTATCTATAGATTCTCAAGAAAGAGATGCAATCTTTGCTAAATATCGAGAACTTGAGAAGCGAGATTGTCCTGTCATAGGCATGAAGGAACTGTCTTCAACATATCTTAACTGTGACATAAACAGAGATGCACTTGAAGTATCACCAAGAGTAGAACGTTCCATTCTTACAACCGATTGCCTTCTCATTGGCTTTATTGGAGGAAAATTCAAAGTGGGGCGACTTCATGGAGTATCTCAAAGTAATCCTGTGATTTTAAGGAGTGAAGTTTTTCCTGTTAAACTTATCTCAAATGATATCACAGAGGATTTCCTTCTTCGCAGCATCATGTCAGATATAGTAGAATATCAGGCTCGTATGCTCGCAACAGGCACCACGGTTTCTCGTTTGAGCAGTCATGATTTGCTGTCAATAGTAATCAATGTGCCTGAACTTACGACTCAGCAAGATGCACTTTGCAAAGAAGACACCCGAAGTAGCTTAACAGAAGCCGATCGCAAGATTATTGAATCCTACGAGGAATTCCGTAAGGACATGCACATGAAGAAGCATGCCATTGGACAGACCTTATTTAATCTAAATAACTGGTGGGATGCTCTTCAGCAAGCACGCAAAGAAGGTAATGGTGTGGTTGCAGATGATGCTACCACAGGTAAAATCCGCAAAGTCTCTGTCGCTTCCATTTATGACAGCTTGCAAAAAGCCATCAATCAACTTCAGCAACAAATCAACACGTTTGATCGAGGCAATGGTCTTGCTGTAAAGAATTTTGCTTTGACAGAGTTTATCGAAGATTATATTGCTCGCAAGGGAAGTCCATTGTTTACTTTCAGCTATGATAATTCCACGCATCATGCTTCAGAATCAGTTCCTGAAGTGGATTTTGACGAAGCTACTGGTGGATTTATCGAAACAGGCAAAACAATAATCAACGAAGGGGATCCTATTGAGTACGTTGAATTCGCTCCGGAAGCATTAGAGATTGTTTTTGACAACATTGTGAGCAACGCATGTTGTCATGGTTTCAAAGATAGAACCAACAATATCATAAGAATCGACCTTAAACCAGAGGGTGACAATTATGTTATTGTGATTTCAAACAATGGCTCTGCTATACATTCTCAGATAAAACCAGAGGACGTATTTATCTATGGAAAGACATCGAAGATGGGCAAAGGTTCTGACAAGGCCATCACGCATTTTGGAATAGGAGGTTACGAAGTACAGAAACTCATGCGTGAATTTGGAGGAGATGCAAAATTCATTTCTAATCCAGATTCAGATTTCCCTGTTTCTTATGAACTCACTTTTTTTAATACAAACTTTGAAAAAATATAACTATGACAACAGACGTTATTTATAAAGTACTCTGGGTCGATGATCAAAATCTCGATGAGACCAACAATTTGACAGACTTCTATGAGGGCTGGCAACTTAAGGCAGGAAATCATAACATAGAACTCGTTCCTTTTGACAACTGGGAAGAAGCAGAATATTCATTAAAAAAGGATTTTGATGAGTATTCTGCAATTATCATTGATGCGAACTGTAAAATTCACAAGAACGACACAGAGCAAGAGGAGTTCATAACAGCTGTACTTCCTTCTCTTACCAATATTTTTGGCGAAAAACGCAGAGTCCTACCTTGGTATCTTCTCTCTGCCGGCACCATGTCCAACTTTGGGAAGATCGTAAACGGTGCTCGTTATCAACATTCAAAACATGAGGAAGATTGGGGCAACATGCTTTATCTTAAGGACGCTGATGAGAAAAGTAAAGAATATCCATCTAAGCTTTTCGAGAATATTGAGCGTGTTGCCAAGGACCAAGCGATGAATGTAGTATTATACCGCCATTATGATACATTCTGTTATTTGGGACAGGATAAACTCATAGACGCGAGAGCACGAAAATTGATGCTCCGCATGTTAAGTGCGTTATACTATCCTGAAGACAATATAAAATATGAATATGCGGGCAATCCTCTTCGTAAAGTTCTTGAATATCTTTTCTGGACTGCGCGAAAGTATGGTTTATTGCCAGAAGAGTGCATTGAAGAAGAAAAAGGCAAGAAACGAATCGCTGTACAGCTCGCTAGTTTGTTCATGGCAGGAGTTGACGTTAAATATAAAAAAGAGGGAAAAGATGGTTGAGTAAGATGGGGAAAGGCTCCAACCGATAAGAAATCTAATGATGGTGATTCGATTTTCAATCAAGAAATTGCAACAATCGTTAACAGCATACGAATGTTCACTAATGAAGATTCTCACACCAGTGAAGATGAACCATGGTATATTGATGAAGGACGTAAGGACATATTCTTTGGATATGTCCTCCTGATGTGCCATGTTATACGTTGGTTTGGGAAATACGTGGAGGAGCACAATGACCCGACCGAAAACATCAAAAAACATCAATACCTCAAATAGTTCATTTTTATTGCGGCAACTAATACATTATGCGAGAAACAGGCAGCATTGAGCAGATAAGCTCTATGAAATCATAATCAATTTTCATCTATGCAAAAAGATTGCACAACCCCGTTGTATTTTTGCAGCCGTAAATCAAAACAGACAAAACCATAAGAATACAATCAGAATGAGCGCTAAAGAATCAACAATCGAACAAGAACTGATATGCCATCTCCAGGAGTTAAACTACGTTTATCGCAACGACATCCGCAATTCAGAAACTCTTCGCAATAATTTCCGAGAGAAATTCGAGAAGCTGAATTTCGTTCATCTTTCCGACCATGAATTTGACAGACTTCTTGGCGACATCATCACCCCGGATGTGTTCAAGGCTTCACAAACACTTCGTGAAAAGCAGACGTTCATTCGCGACGACGGCACACCGCTCAACTATACACTCGTCAACATCAAAGACTGGTGCAAAAACACGTACGAGGTGTGCAACCAGCTCCGTATCAACACGGAAGACAGCAATCATCGTTACGATGTGGTCATCCTTATCAATGGACTTCCACTGGTACAAATCGAACTAAAGGACGTGACCATCTCCCCAATCAAAGCTATCGAACAAATAGCAAAATATAAGAAAGATCGTGGCAATGGCTATACCAACACGTTAATGTGCTTCATGCAGCTGTTCATTGTGAGCAACGGCGCTTCCAATACGCTATATTTCGCCAATAACAACGACGAGTTTTTCAAATTTGATGCCGACGAGCAATATCTTCCAGTTTGTCGGGCTGCCAACCACGAAGGGCACAAGGTGCTGAATCTGCACGCCTTTACTTCCCTGATGTTGCCGAAATGTACGCTCGGACGCCTCATCAGCCGCTATATGGTCCTCGTACAAAGTACCAAGCAGATGATGGTGATGCGCCCGTACCAGATTTACGCTGTCGAAAGTATCTTGCAATGCGTTGACCAAAATTCCGGCAATGGCTACATCTGGCACACAACCGGTTCCGGAAAGACGCTGACCTCTTTTAAGGCTTCTACTCTGCTGAAGGAAAATACAAACGTCGAAAAGTGCATCTTTGTGGTTGATCGCAAAGACTTGGACACCCAAACCCGCGATGAATTCAACAAATTTCAAGAAGGATGCGTGGAAGAAAACATCAACACTGGCGCACTCGTCAATCGCTTGTGCTCGGACGACTACGCCGACAAAGTGATTGTGACCACCATCCAAAAACTCGGTCTGGCACTGGACCCCAACAACCGTCAGAACTATGTGGAACGCCTCCACAAACTCAAAGACAAACACATCATCTTCATTTTCGACGAATGCCATCGCAGCCAATTCGGCGAAAACCGTCGTGCCATCGAGGAGTTCTTTCCAAACGCCCAAATGTTCGGCTTTACAGGGACGCCAATCTTCGAGGATAACAGTTCCTACACAAGAGTGGATGGGACAACGGCCAGCTATGTTACTACAAAAGACGTATTTCAAAAACAACTCCACCAATATACCATCACCAATGCCATTGATGATAAGAATGTACTGCAATTTCACATCGACTACTACCATGGAGAAAACGGCGGCCAAATCGTCAAACCTTCTCAAGAGGCCATTGTAGAGAACATTCTGCAAAAGCACGATGCGGCCACCAACCACCGCAAATTCAATGCCATCTTTGCTACCAGCTCTATTGATGAGGCCATCGCTTACCATCGCCTTTTCGAGCAGAAACAAGAGGTGTTGTTGGTTACAGATCCCAATTACCATTATCTCAACATCGCTTGCGTTTTCACGCCCCCTGCCGAAGGCAATAAAGACATAGAACAACTGCAGGATGATTTGGAGCAGGAAAAGCAGGACCTTCAGAAGGACCCTTCCGGCAAAAAGTTGGCGCTCAACAACATCATCACGCTGTATAACAGCCGATTTGGCACGGCGCACTCGATTAACAACTTCGACGACTACTACCGTGATGTGCAAAAACGAATCAAGAACCAAAAGTTCCCCAATTCTTCCATCCCTCAAGACCAAAAAATCGACATCGTCATTGTCGTTGATATGCTGCTGACGGGTTTCGACTCCAAGTACCTCAACACACTTTATGTGGATAAAGACCTCAAATACCACTCCCTCATCCAGGCATTTTCCAGAACCAACCGTATTCTCAACGCCACCAAGCCCTACGGCAATATCATTTGTTATCGCGATTTACGTGCTCGCGTGGATGAAGCCATCACGTTGTTTTCTGGCACAGATGTGGAAGCCGAGAAGAAAATATGGCTCGTAGAACCAGCCTCCGAGGTGATTCGCGATTACCACAACGCCGTGCAGGCGCTCGCTTCCACTATGAACGGGCACGGGCTCGACTGCACTCCCGAGGAAGTTGGCAACCTCTCCGGCACCGAAGCCAAAATGGACTTCATCGACGCTTTCAAGAAAGTGCAGGCGCTCAAAACACGTCTGGACCAATATACCGACCTCACTCTTGAACAGAAAAAGACGATTGAAAATGACCTCGACGAGGACACTCTCCGCGCTTTCCGTGGCGCCTATCTGGAAACGGCCAAAGAAGTGAAATCCAAAATCTTGGATGGCAATTCATCCGACCGCACATACGAAGACTATGATTTCGAGCTGGTGCTCTTCGCCTCTGCCTTGGTGGATTACGATTACATTATGCACTTGATTTCCCTCTACACCCGTCCTACGCACAAACAGAAGATGACCAAGGAACAACTGCTCTCCATCCTCATCTCCAGCTCCGATATGGCCGACGAGAAAGAGTATGTCTCCGCCTACATCGACACGCTGCCCTTGGGCACCGAAATGTCTGACGATGAAGTCAAAAGCGGTTATCAGCAATTCAAGGAGCAGATGATCAACAACACCTTCGCCGAAATTGCGGATAATTATGGCGTGGATAAGGACGTTCTGCTTTCCTTCATCACCGAGACCATCCGTTTCGCCCGTATTGACGAAGACAAGCTCAACGAAATCTTTATCAATCTGGGTTGGAAAGTACGCAAGGCCGCCAAAGAGAACCTTATGAAAGACCTTGCTCCGCATTTCAAACGCCTTGCCGCAGGACGTAAGATTGAAGGATTGAGCGCGTATGGCAATTAGCAATTAGCAATTAGCAATGAGCAATGAGCAATGTGCAATGTGCAATACCAATAATCTTGAAAAGATGTAAATTTGTGCTTTCAATAATCTTGAAAAGTTGGTAGTTTATTTTTATATAAATGATTTTCAACATATTACTAAAAATAAATAGAAAAATAAGGAACTTTGCAATAACAAAATTGGAAAAATAAGGAAGTTTGCAATAGTAAATTTGGAAAAATAAGGAAGTTTGTTGTATCTTTGCAGAAAATTTTCGAAATATGTTAGTAGA
>JAKSMF010000058.1 GCA_024400775.1 Bacteroidales bacterium
ACGTAGCGCGCTACCAACTGCGCCACACCCCGTTCCTTTTTTGAAGATGCAAAAATACAACTTTTTTTAATTCAACAACCTTTTTTGAAAAAAATATTCTATTTTTGCAACTCAATAATTATTAAACAAATAACTCACTATACGGACTGGTTTTCAGCTGAAATCACATCACAATTGGCTCATTTATGGAAGAAAAAAAACAAAAGAAGGCGAAAAAATTCATGGATATTCCGCAATATCCCGGCGGTAAAAAGGCAGTTAACGAGTTCGTTTCTGCCCACCTTCAGTATCCCGAAGATGCCATGAAACAGCATATTGAAGGAATTGTGACGGTGGCTTATCAGGTCAATGATGAAGGCGAGGTGGAAAATCCGGTCGTTTTGAAAGGGCTTTGTCCCTCCTGCAACGAGGAGGCCATCCGATTGGTGCGGTTGTTGAAATACGGGAAGGCGCAAAATCGGGGGATCCGCCTTAAAGCTAACTGCAAGATACACATTCACTTCCGTCTTGCTCCGCAAGAGCAGCAACCCACGTTGAACATCACCTATTCATCGTCACAGTCGGCAGCCAAAAAGAAGCCGGCGGGTGGCGGCTACACTATCAGCATTACCTTGGGAAAATAGTATGGCTTGGTAGGGCGCTCAGCGCCTTCGGCGCTTCGCTTTGTTGACCGCGAATTACGCGAATTACGCAGATTACACGAATGGGCTCGCCTCGCTCGCCTGAAAAAAATAAGTGTTCAGCTTCCTGCTTCTTGCTCCCCTGATACAATTCCTAATTTCTAATTCCAAATTCCTAATTAATTAGTTTCCCACGCTCAGCACGCTGAAGTCTTCTTCGCGTAAGTATTTGTTAGCCATCAACATGATGTCTTCAGCGGTTATGTTTTTGATGGTATTGAAGTAGTTGTAGAAACGCTCTTCGCGGCAGCCGAAATCGTGCCAACCGATGTAACTCTGCATATACTGCACAGTTCCGTCGATTGACTGTAATACATTGCCGAACAAATAGTTGCGGACGATTTCCATCTCTTCGTCGTTAACGGGTTCTTCGCGTAGTCGCTTCATCTCGTCAAAACAAGCCTGAATGGCGGCTTCGGCTTTGTCGTTGTTGACGTCGCTTTCAATATAATGTATGGAGCCGCCTTCGTAATGGAAAAGCGAACCGTTTATACCGTATGTGTAGCCGTTGCTTTCGCGCAGATTCTGCATCAGGCGTGAGCCAAAGTAGTTGCAAAACAGCGTGTTAAAAAAGCGGAAGGTGTGAATGTCGGTTGCGTTGTACGCCGGTCCGTGGTGGCAGAGCACAAAGGAGGTCTGCAAGGCGTCATCCCATTTTTCGTGGATGTGCTGCGGATGATATTCTCCCGATATGTCGGACAAAACAGGCATTTTTTCTCCATTTTTAATCAAGGAAAAATGCTCGCTGACAAGGTTGAGCAGGTCCTGCGATGCGTTGCCGGCGAGAAAGAGGCGGATGTTTTCCGCACGGCAGGTGTCGTGGTGGTATTCCTGAATATTTTCTAATGTAATATTTTCAAAATCAAAACGTTCTGGAAGTTTGCCAAAGGGATACTTCGGGTGGAAAAAGAGATGGAACATCAACTGCGTGGTGCGGTAATCCACTTTGCGGGCGTTATACTCCCAGTCCTTGATGGTTTTGGCGCGGTAACGTGTGAACTCCTCGCTGCGGTATTGCGGTGCAATAAGCATACGCGCCAATTCCGGAATGACGAAGCCGCCGTTGCGCTTGGGAAACTGCACGTTAATGGAAATCTGATTGATGCCAGCGGAGATGTTCAACGCCGTGCCGTAATAGTCTAAAAAGGCCTCGAATTCTTCGGCGCTCTTTTCGGGATGACTTTCTTTTAGCAGATTGTAACAAAATCCGGCGATTCTTTTTTGTGGCTCGTAAAGTGCGCCGGCCTTGATTTTGATGCTCAGATGAATGAGGTCAAGGTCGGGATTTGCGAACCAAAAAAGAGGAATCCCGTTTGGTAAACGGAATTCCTGCGGTGATTTCAAAATGATGTTTTCGGTTTGCCGAAAGGGCGGGGGAGTTGTGCGATCAAGCGGCATAGTTTCAATTAGTTGAGTTCGTAGGTGGTGCCCTCTTTCGTATCTTTTAGCACGATGCCGATTTCGGTGAGCTTGTCGCGAATCAGGTCGGCCACAGCCCAGTTTTTGTTGGCTTTGGCGTCTTTGCGGATGTCAATAATCAGCGACATGAGCTGGTCGGTGTATTCGGAGCCGCCCTGTGCGACATCTTCTTTCATGCCCAAAATGTCGTAGAAGAAGATGTGGAAATATTGTTTCAACAGGTCAAGGTCGGCTTGCGTCAGGACGAGTTTCCCGTCTTTTACGGAATTGATAATTCTTACAGCATCAAAGAGTTCGGCAATGAGTTTGGGCGTATTGAGGTCGTCATTCATGGCGGCATAGCAACGCTCGATCCAAGCGGTAATGTCTTCATCGGAGTGGTCGCCGGCTTTCAGCTTATCCAACTGTGCGGCAGCGGTGTACAACTTGTTCATGCCCTTTTCAGCGGCTTGCAGCGCTTCGTTGGAGAAGTCGAGCGTGCCGCGGTAATGTGCCTGAAGCACGAAGAAACGGATGGTCATCGGCGAATAGGCTTGCTGCAGCAGTTCGTGACTGCCGGTGAAGAATTCGTTGAGAGTGATGAAGTTACCCAACGATTTGCCCATCTTTTGGCCGTTAATCGTAATCATGTTGTTGTGCATCCAGTATTTCACGGATTCGACGCCGTTGGCAACGGTGCTTTGGCATACCTCTGATTCGTGGTGCGGGAACATGAGGTCCATGCCGCCTCCATGAATGTCGAATTGTTCGCCCAAATATTTGGTACTCATTGCGGTACATTCGATATGCCAGCCCGGGAAGCCGAGGCTCCAAGGCGATTTCCAACGCATAATGTGTTCGGGGGCTGCCTTCTTCCAAAGGGCAAAGTCGGCAGGATTGCGTTTTTCCTCTTGTCCGTCGAGCGTGCGGGTGTTGGCCAGCAGCTCGTCCAACTTTCTACCGGAGAGCTTGCCATAGCCAAATGCTTGGTCGAATTTGGCTACATCGAAATAGACGGAACCTTCGGAAACGTAGGCAAAGCCTGCATCCAGAATGCGCTGCACCATGTCGATTTGTTCCATGATATGGCCCGAAGCGCGGGGTTCGATGGAGGGACGTTTTACATTCAACGCATCCATCGCGCGATGGTAGCTGTCAATGTAGAACTGTGCAACCTCCATTGGCTCAAGCTGTTCCAAACGCGCTTTCTTCGCAATTTTGTCTTCGCCTTCGTCGGCATCGTGTTCCAGATGGCCTACGTCGGTAATGTTGCGCACATAACGAACTTTGTAGCCAATATGCTGTAAATATCTGAAAACCAAATCAAACGTCACCGCAGGACGGGCATGGCCGAGGTGCGGCTCACCATAGACGGTCGGACCGCAGACATAAAGGCCGACATGCGTCGGATTGAGCGGTTCAAAACGCTCTTTTCTTTTGGTTAGTGTGTTGAAAATCTCAAGTTTGGCTTTGTTGTCAAAATTTTCCATAGTTATGATTTTTGAGGGTGCAAAGTTACGCAAAAAAAATCTTTTATAAACGCATAAATATAATTATGGAAAAAAGTCGGTGAAACCAGACCATTCAATTTGATTTTTCGTATCTTTGCAGCAATGTTCACTTAAATGAATGTTGTTACAAACAATTGATTATTAACCAGATACTTTATAAAATGAAAAAATCATCGTTTTTTTTCGCATTGGTTTGTGCTATGTTGCTTGCCATTCCGCAGGCAAACGCGCAGTCTGCTTTCTGTTTTGGCATAAAGGCGGGCGTTAATTTTAGTAACTATATTAGTAAGAGTACGATGAAACCGGGTGGTGAAGCGGGGATTTTCTTGCGCGCTGGTCGTGGCTTCTATTTCGAACCAGCAGTTATGTACTCTTTCCGCAGTACTAACTTCAAGGATTTGAAGGAGGAAATTCAACAGAGTTTCGAAGTCGGGCAGCACTTTATTGACGTGCCGCTGCTTTTCGGCTACAAGATTGTAAGACGGCCAAACTTCAATTTCCGCATTTTCATTGGTCCGCGTGTGGGCTTCCGTGTCGGCAGCGACTACGACAACTTTGATGACGCCATTGGTTACGCGCAGTGGGGCGGGCAGGCCGGTCTCGGTATTGATTTTTGGCGCTTCACGTTGGATGTGAAATACGATATTTCCGCCAGCAAATTTAAAGAATATGATGAAAGCACTTTCTGGAAACAGAATATGGTTAATTTGAATTTGGGCTTTAAGTTTAAGAAATAATTGTGGTGGCGGCCGGCATGAAATCCTTTAGCAACAAATATATCTTCTTCTATATCACCGTCTTAGTCGTTGCCGTAGTGGCTTTGCTGACAGTGGTGACTTTAGGGTTGAAGCCACGGCAGACGGCGAACCGTACTGCCGACAAAGCGATGCAGATTCTGCATGCCGCAGGTTATCAAGATGTTACGAGCGACAAGGCAGTAGCTTTGTTTTCTCGGGTTGCTGAAAAAAAAACTGGTGAACGAGAGGTTTACGGCATCCGCTGCGCCGACGGCAGCCCAGGCGTGGTGATGCGTGTGGATGGTAAGGGACTGTGGGGCGCCATCTGGGGCTATGTGGTTCTGGATGGGGAGCGTAGCCCCGTCAAAGGGGTCGTCTTTTCGCACAGGTCCGGAACCCCGGGGCTCGGTGCCAACATTGCCGAAGAAAACTTCACTTCCCGTTTCGTTGGAAAGAAATTATACGACGCCAACGGTAACTTCACCTCCGTGCGCGTGCTGCAAAAAGGAAAGTCGCCCGATGTGGCCCTCGATAACCGTGTCGATGCCATCTCTGGTGCAACCCTCACCTCCAAAGGCGTTGATAAAATGCTGCAACAACTCAATAACGAAGGAAAATAATCCAATTCTAACACAACTCTAACACCGATTCTAATGAAATTACCTCTCGGACCTTTATCGAAAGACAATCCCATTCTGGTGCAGGTATTAGGCGTTTGCTCTGCACTGGCGGTCACTGCGCAACTCAAGCCCGCCGTAGTGATGGCCCTCTCGGTAACGGTGGTCTGTGCCTTCTCAAATCTGATTATCTCGTTGATACGCAATACGATACCTCCTCGCATTCGTATCATTGTCCAATTGTTGGTGGTTTCCACACTCGTCATTGTCGTGGATCAGTTTTTGCAGGCCTATGTTTATGAAGTCAGCAAGATGCTCTCTGTTTTTGTGGGACTGATAATCACTAACTGCATTATTATGGGGCGGTTGGAAGCCTTCGCGTTGTCGCACGAGCCGCTGCCGTCGTTCATGGACGGAATGATGAACGGACTTGGTTACGGACTGGTGCTCGCCATTGTGGGCTGTCTGCGCGAACTGCTCGGTTCCGGCACGCTTTGGAATCATCCCGTGATACCGTCATCTTTATACGCCGCCGGCTATCTCAACAACGGACTGATGATTCTCCCACCCATGGCGCTTATCCTGGTGGGTTCGCTCATCTGGATTCTGAATTCTAAAAAAAGCAAGGCAAAATGAACGGATTGACAGATATTTTCGTGCGCTCGGTCTTCATCGACAATATGATTTTTGCCTACTTCTTGGGTATGTGTTCCTATTTGGCCGTATCCAAAAATGTGAAAACAGCGTTCGGACTGGGCATTGCCGTAACGTTTGTTTTGGCGGTTACTGTTCCTGTTAATTATTTGATTGACAAATATTTGCTTCGTGAAGGCGCTTTAACGTGGATTAATCCGGACTTTGCGAATGTTGATCTTTCGTTTTTGTCGCTGATTGTCTTCATCGCCGTGATTGCCGGCATCGTGCAGTTGTTGGAGATGGTTATTGAGAAGTTCACGCCGGTGCTTTATCAGGCGTTGGGGATTTTCCTGCCACTGATTGCCGTCAACTGCGCTATTTTGGGATGTTCGCTCTTTATGCAGGAGAAGAATTTCCCCACGGTGGCGCATAGTTTTTCGTACGCGCTCGGATCGGGCGTGGGATGGCTGCTCGCTATCGTCGCTTTTGCCGCCATCCGCGAGCGACTCAAATATTCCGATATCCCGAAAGGACTGCAAGGCAACGGAATCGCATACATCATCACTGGGCTGCTGGGAATTGGATTTATGGCTTTTTTAGGAATCTAAATTATTGGAGAAATGAATGTTACGACAATTATTGCGGCTTTGGTAATCTCCTTGGTGATAATTTGGATTCTGGTGGCGATTCTGCTTTTCGCCCGGAAAAAACTGGTTCCCGAAGGAAAGGTGAAAATCAAGATTAACGGCGAAAAAGAGATAGAACACGAGCGTGGTTGTTCGCTATTGCAGGCATTGTCGGACGAGAAGGTCTTTGTGCCTTCGGCGTGCGGCGGCGGTGGCAGCTGCGGGACCTGCAAGGGGAAAGTCCTTTCTGGCGGAGGCACTATCCTGCCGACGGAGCTGGCACACATTTCCCGAAAAATGGCCGCCGAAAACTACCGTCTTTTCTGTCAGGTGAAGGTGCGTGAAGATATGGAAATCGAGATTCCAAAGGAGTTTTTCGGAATTAAAAAGTGGAAATGCACCGTCGTTTCCAACCACAATGTGGCAACCTTCATCAAGGAGTTCGTGGTGCGCCTGCCGGAAGGGGAGACCATGGATTTCAAGTCGGGCGGCTACATCCAGATTGAGATTCCTGCGTGTACGGTCGATTATGCAGTCATGGAAGTGGATGTGCAGTACCGTGCGGATTGGGAAAAGATGGGGCTTTTCGATTTGAAGATGAAAAACGGCACACCGACGGTACGTGCCTATTCAATGGCTAATCATCCTGCTGAAAATGACGTAGTTATGTTGAATGTGCGTATCGCAACGCCGCCATTCAACCGAAAAAAAGGATGTATGGAAAAGGTGAATCCAGGCGTGGCGTCATCATATATTTATAGTTTGAAGCCCGGCGACGAGGTTGTGGTGTCGGGGCCTTACGGCGAGTTTTTCGTTGAAGACACGCAGCGTGAGATGATGTTCATCGGCGGTGGCGCGGGCATGGCACCGATGCGTTCACATATCTTTCATCAATTCAAGAACTTACATACCTCGCGCAAAGCCAGTTTTTGGTATGGCGGCCGCTCTCGCAAGGAACTTTTCTATATGGATGATTTTCAGGAAATTGAACGTGAAAACGACAACTTCTCGTTCCACGTGGCTCTTTCTGATCCGCTGCCTCAAGACGATTGGCACGGCTATACCGGATTCATCCATCAGGTTATTTTTGACAATTATCTAAAAGATCACCCCAATCCCGAAGACATCGAGTACTACATCTGCGGTCCGCCAATGATGCTGCAAGCAGTTCTGAAAATGCTTGATTCACTTGGCGTTGCACCCGAAATGATTCATTACGACGACTTCGGCGGTTGATAATTTTCTGAATTATGAAAAGAGGAATCCTTTGTGCACTGTTATTGATGTTGTTGGCGGTAAGCGCCGTTTTCGCGCAATCCACCACATACAAGTTTGCGGACCGCGATACTTGCAGTCTTTATATGGATGTTTATCAGCCGACGGCAGAATCCAATCGCTGTTGCGTGGTGGTGGTTTTCGGTGGAGGCTTCATTGAAGGCGCGCGCAATCTGGAATTTTACGTAGAATATGCTAAAATGCTGGCTGCCAAGGGTTATACGGTCGCTTGCATTGACTACCGTTTGGGCTTGAAAGGGGCGAATATGCGCGGGATACAGATGGTCTATTCGCTGGATAAGGCCATAAAGATGGCTGTGGAAGACCTGTTTTCGGCCACCGAATATCTGATTGCCCATGCCGGCGCACCCGGCTTCGACAAGGACAAAATCGTGCTGAGCGGCTCCAGTGCAGGTGCAATCACCGTAGTACAAGGTGATTACGAATTGTGCAACAGAAGTGAACTGGCTAAAAATCTGCCCGCCGACTTTCATTATGCCGGCGTGATGTCGTTTTCGGGCGCCATCTTTTCGCACAACGGCGCTTTGAAGTACAAAGAACAGCCGGCGCCGACCTTCATTATGCACGGAATGAACGATAGATTAGTGACTTATAAGTCGATACGCTTCGGCAAGATGGGCTTTTTCGGCGGCAAGCCGCAGATTAGGCGCTTTGAAAAATTCGGTTATCCTTATCTGGCCTACCGTTATAAAGGTTTAGGACATGAAGTTGCTACGCTAATGCAGCATAATATTGATATATGTGATTGGTTTATAAAACATTACGTTTTCAATAGAGAGAATATGCAGCAAGATGCCACCGTCAACGATGCCACCATCAAGCCGGTGAAATGGGGCAGGATGAAAGCGGGAGACCTGTACGATTGACGGAAATTGCCTGCTACGACGCACGTCTGCGGCAGGGCGCCCAAATAATCCAAATTATATTTTAGCTTACCACGTCAAAGTCCATTTGGCGCTTTTGTAAGTCAACGCTGACAACGCGCACCTTCAACTCATCGCCAAAGCGGTACGATTTTCCAGTGTGGAGGCCAACCAACGTATAGTTCTCTTCATCAATGTAATAGAAGTCATCGTTGAATTTGCGCATGGTTATCAGCCCTTCGCATTTCGACTCCTTCAATTCGGCGAACACGCCCCATTTACAGATTCCGCTCACCGTGGCATCGAAAACCTGTCCGATTTTGTCCTCCAGAAATTCCGCCTGCTTGTACTTGACGCTGGTGCGTTCCGCCTCCGTCGCCTTCTGTTCCATCTGCGAACAATGCTCGCAGTACTCCTCAAATGTCTCCTTGCTAACGGATTCACCCTTAGATAGATAACGATCCAACAAACGATGAACCATCAAGTCGGGATAACGACGGATAGGGGAGGTAAAGTGGGTGTAAAACGGGAACGCCAGACCGTAATGGCCGATGTTGTCGGTGGAATAGATGGCGCGCGCCATCGTGCGAATGGATAGTTTGCACAACATGTCGTACTCTTTCTTGCCCTGCGCCTGACGGAACATACTATTGAAAGATCCCGCCACCGTCTTCGGTGAGCCGACCTTGAAGTCATACCCCAACTTCTTAGCGAAGTTCTTGAAATTCATCAACTTCTCATCCAATGGCGTGTCGTGGATACGATAAACGAAAGTCTTGGGCTCCTTGTTTGCGATGCTTCGTTTGCCGACCTTTTCTGCTACCTTCTTGTTCGCCAAAAGCATAAACTCTTCAATCAGGAAGTTCGCTTCGGTAGCCACTTTCACATAAACGCCAATCGGTTTCGCGTTTTCGTCCAACTCGAATTTCACCTCTTCGGTTTCAAAGTTGATGGCGTTGTTTTCGAAGCGTTTTTTGCGTAAGATGCGTGCTAATCCGTTGATTGCCAATATTTCATCCGCCAAGCAGCCGGTGCCTTCATCAATAATTTTCTGTACTTCGCCGTAGTTGAAACGCTGGTCGGAGTTGATGATGGTGTGCCCGAACCACTCCTTCACCACCTTGGCGTCGTCGTCGAGCTCGAATACTGCGCTGAAACAGAGTTTGTCTTCGTGCGGGCGGAGCGAGCAGAGGTTGTTGCACAATGCCTCGGGCAGCATCGGGATGGTGCGGTCAACGAGATATACGGAAGTGCCGCGCTCGTAAGCCTCTTGGTCGATTCGCGAACCGGGACGCACGTAGTAGGAGACATCCGCAATGTGAACGCCCACGCGATGATGACCGTTGGCGAGCTTTTCGTACGAAAGCGCATCGTCAAAGTCCTTCGCATCCGCCGGGTCGATGGTAAACGTAGTGACCGAGCGGAAGTCCTTACGCTTTTTGATTTCTTCTGCACTAATCTGGGTATCAATATCTTGCGCTTCTTCTTCCACATCTTTCGGAAATTCCAATGGAAAGTCGTTCTCAGCCAAGATGGACTGCATTTCCACGTTGTTGTTGCCGGGTTTGCCCAGCACATTCACCACTTCGCCGATGGGATTTTTGCTGCCGGGAGTCCAATCCACGATTTTAACGACCACTTTATAGCCGTTTTTGGCTTTTTTTAAGAGGCGTCCCGGAATGAGAATGTCACGACGGTAGCTGGCGCTGTCGGGAATGAAAAAGGCGATGCCGTGGTCAATGCGGATGATGCCAACTAACTGTTTCTGACTGCGTTCGATGACTTCAACAATCTGTCCTTCCGGTTTTTTGTCTTCTCGCGGCGGAAACACCATCACCTTGACCAAGTCGCCGTGCAATGCGTTGCTTAAGTTGCGTTCGGCAATGAAGATGTCGTCTTCGTCGCCGGGCTGCAAGACCCAAGCCGAACCGCTGTATTTCACCTCCAAACGTCCGGTGACGTAATTTCGCCCTGTCGTTCCCACATTCATGTACTCACTGTTCAAACAGTACTCGCCGCGTCCCGACTGAAGTAGGATTTTAGTCTTGACAAATTTATCGATAATCCGCTTCACCTCCTCGCGCCCCTGTTTGTCGTAAATATTGATTTTCGCTGCTATCTGCTTGTAATTCAGCTTCTCATGTCCGTTTGATAGCGCCTGGATAATTTTATTTTCAATGGTTTGCATAGTTCAAATTTTGGTTGCAAAGTTAGTAAAAAATTGTATTTTTGCCTTATGAAAAAAATAGCCGTCTTTTTAACACTTTTTATCGCATTTTTGTTCGCTTCCTTTGCCCAAGAACGAATCTGTTTTTATGCAAATCAAAATGATTATTGCATCGTAATTGCAAAAAACGCAGATTCTTACACGAAAGAGGCCGCCACGGAATTACAACACTATTTGGAGATTGCGTTGTCGCAGAAGTATGCCACCCGTTCGGAATATTCATGCTTAAAAAAAGGTAGAAACGACACACGCCACGCGATTGTGATCGGTCGTAATGCCTGCTCTGAAGGACTGTACGAAAAATATGGTTCGCAACTCCGCCCCGATGGTTTCCTCCTTCATACCGATGGTCAGAATTTATACATTTTAGGACGAGAAAATGATTCATTGTCAAATATTTATGGCGTGTATCACCTTCTGGAACACTGTTTCGGTTTCAACTACCTTTGTGCAGGAATTGTGCATCATGCCGTGATGTCGCAGCGTATTTGCTGTGAGCTGCATGATTTGCAGAATCCGTCGTTCCAATATCGTGAGACACTGCATCTTATACCGAATTCGGATCCCAAGTACGCTCGTTGGCACAAACTGCATAACCGTGCCGATTTCAATAATAATTGGGGCATGTTCGTACACACGTTCCGGCACCTGATTCCCGTCGAGAAATATTTTGCCCCCCATCCGGAGTGGTTTTCCGAAATCAACGGTCAGCGCGTGCGCGACGGTCAACTTTGCCTAAGCAATCCCGCGGTTTTGGAAGAGTTGTGTAAGAATCTGGATGCCAGAATGAAGGCGGAGCCGCAAAAGCGTTTTTGGTCGGTATCGCAAAACGACAACTACTCCTCCTGCACTTGTCCGCATTGCCAGCATCTCGATTCTCTCTACGGCGGTCCTTCCGGCACAATGGTCTGGTTCGTCAACCAGGTGGCTGAGCGTTTCCCCGACAAAACCATCTCGATGCTGGCCTACCAGCAGACGCGCCGTCCGCCAAAGAACATCAAGCCCGCCGACAACGTCAACATCATGTTCTGCTCAATTGAGTGCCAACGGCAGCGCCCCATTGCCGAAAATCCGTCCGACGCCTCTTTCCAAAAAGATATGGAAGGATGGACCGCACTGTCAGACAACATTTTACTGTGGGATTATGTTGTGCAGTTCCGCAACTATATGGACCCGTTCCCGAACCTGCACGTACTTCAACCTAATCTACAGAATTTCCACAGCCACGGCATTCCGATGATGTTTGAGCAAGGCTCCGGTCAAAATATTACGGAAAACTGCGAGTGGCGCACCTTCCTGCTGGCCCATCTGCTGTGGGACGTCAACATTAACGTCGATAGCCTCCGCAATCGCTTCCTTGATGCCTACGTCGGGCCAAATCGTGCCCCGTTTATTAAGCAATATTATGACGAAATGAAGCAGGCTCTGTTGGAATCCGGACAGGTACTCAACATCTATGGTTATCCGATGGATGCCAAAAACGGCTATCTTTCCCCAGAAAACATAAAGTACTATCAATCACTCTTTAAGCAGGCGTTTGCTGTAGAACCCGGTCAGGGTTGCTTCGAGGATGACTCGGTTTACGACAACCGTCTGCGCCTGTTAGAACTGCCCCTTGATTTTGCCATTTTAGACAATTCGCTTCTCAATTTAACTCCGGATTTAACCTTTTTTAAATATGATGAAAAAGGAGGTGTCATCGGATTGAATCAGGAGATGATTGACAGAATGCGTCGATTTGAAAAAGATTGCAAACGATTAAATGTCAATTATTTGGATGAAATCAGATTTACTCCGCATCAGTTCATTACCGACATTGAAAGTTACCTCGACAAAACGGTGGGAGGCAACATTGCCCGCGGGAAAAAGGTGACTTGCTCGACGGAGTGGAGCAACACTTACGACGTGGGCGGTCCTAATGCGCTGACTGACGGACAGTTAGGACTGATGAATTACAACTACAACTGGCTTGGGTTCTGGGGTAACCACATGGACGTGGTTATTGATTTGGAAGAGTCGAAACCCATCAACGAGGTGCGCGCCGACTTCTTTTTCTATCCGCTTTCGTGGATTTACGTTCCGCGCCATGTGATTGTTTACATTTCTGATAATCAGGAAGATTGGACGGAAATAGGGCGTTGGTCGTACGAGAACGAGGAGCTGCTGGCGGTGTGCAAAATTGTGCCTTGCCGCATTCCCGACCTGCATCAGCAGGCTCGTTATGTGCGCGTGCGCGCCGAGTCGTTGCTCACCAATCCCGAGTGGCATCGCGGTGTCGGGCAGCCCTGCTGGATATTCTGCGATGAAGTTATTGTACGATAATTTTTTTGCGAATTGCGATTTTATTTCAGCGAATTGAAAAAAATTGTTTATTTTTGCCGCCGATTTATAAAATTTTATAGAAATGAAAAAATCCATTTTGCTTGTGGCGGCAATCCTATACGGGTTCTTGCTTTTCCCACAATTAATTGTTGCGCAAAACGTTGTGCAAACCACCAATGTTACGGTGATTTATAAGAATCAACCGCTGCCATCAGATTTTGAAAACGTCACAAAATTTTATTTCTATAATGGCAATCTGATGTTGGACCAAAGCGGAGTGACAACCGCAATTCCGTTGGAGACTGTCAAACGCCTTGAGTTAGATGCGGTTAGCAATTTCATCAGCGTAGCCGACTGGGGTGAAAGCACGATTCTCATCTATCCCAATCCCACCTCCGACAAACTCTATTTTTCATCTCCGTCGGAACAGAACGTGCTGGTCGCCATTTACTCGCTCAATGGCCAACTCCTGAAGCGTGAACAGGTCAGCACTTCCGAAAATCTTGATGTAAGTTCTTTGTCCAAAGGTATTTACATTATTAAGGTAAATGATCAGATTTATAAATTCAGTAAATTATAAACCATGAAAAAGATATTCACCCTTATTTTCAGTTTTCTTCTCTGCGGTGGAATCCTTTTCGCCCAGGAACAGCGTATCATTTTTTTCTTTTTATTCAATCCTGTTCATACACAGTTGATTAGCAATGTTGATAGCGTTTGTTTCCAAAA
>JAKSMF010000059.1 GCA_024400775.1 Bacteroidales bacterium
AGCTTTTGTTCAACGGTTAACAGATGATGTTCGTTTTTCAGCAAGCGATTTTCCACACAGTCAATTCGCTGATTGACAGCTGCTCCGCGCAGAATGTACTCTTTGAGCACACGATTCGCCCAAATGCGGAATTGCGTGCCTCGTTGACTTTTCACTCGGTATCCTACAGAAATAATCACGTCCAAGCTAAATAACGTAACGGGTTTGTCAGAATTTGCAATTTGCAAAAAGTGCAAATTGCTTTTCTTGTCCAATTCTCCTTCGTTGAATGCGTTTTTAATGTGTCGCGAAATTACTGATACGTCACGAAGGAACAGTTGCGCCATCTGCGCCTGCGTCAGCCAAACCGTGTCATTGGCAACACGTACTTCTATCGGCTCCAATCCTTTGACTTCGTAGAGAACAATCTCATTTTCAATGTTTTGAGTTTCCATAGATTTTGAGTTTTGTTAGTAATGAAAAAGAGAGCAAAGATACTTTTTTTCTTTGATTTTGAAGGACGGAGGACGAGAAGCGAGAACAGCGAGAAATGAGAAAGGACAAAAGGTCGGAGGAGTTTTTTTAATTGAAAATTGAAAATTGAGAATTGAAAATTGAGGTCGAAATGGGAGCGCAAAAATGAAAGAAAAATTTCCTTTTAATTTCCTTAAAATTTCCTCCGCATTTCCTCTTTCCCGCCGAGGACGGAATTTTCCACCTGTCTATTCGTCCTCGCGCTTGACGGTGTGCTTCAGTTTCAGCATTGCGAAATTGAGTTCGAAGGATGTCTCGGTGCTTTTTACGGGCATATTGTTTGTGATGAGCTCGTCGAGCACATCGCCGCAACGCTTGAGGAGCGTTTTCTGCTCCGACTGTTCCTGTGTGTCGCGGATGACGGCCAGCGTGCGCGTAAGCTCCCGCAATTTGGTGAATGTTTCCACGATGGCCAGTGTGGCCTGCACCGCCCGCGGACTTTTCAGAATGGTGGCCAGCATATAGAGCCCCTTCTCCGTGAAGGCCTTGGGGCGAGATGGCGAAAACCGAAGTTTTGAGAGGTTATCAAAAATTTTGACAACCTCGTTTTTTTCATCGGCTGTAAGCTCGAAAACATAACCATCAGGAAATTTTTCGGGATTGTTCTTGATTGCCTGAACCACTTCGCGAGTTTCAACTCCATACAATTCCGCAACATCATTAGCCAATATCACCTTCTGTCCGCGCAAGGTGATGATTTTTTCTTCCACTTCCGTTAAAATCAAATTATTCATATTTAGCAATTTAGATTGGTTAGTAAAATAATATTTCCTTGTTGTTTTCTAGTGATCTTCTCTTTTCCGCCGTCGGCGGAACACAACTTGCGACTTTCTTGATTGAGGGTTAAAGGGCTCTCCATTCTCGTCGTTCTCGACTTTCTCGATTGGAGTCGGCGGTCGGAAAGGTGGAGGAAAGGTGGAGGAAAGAAATCATTTCCTCAAAATTCACTCACCCTTTCATTCCAGCAATTTCCGGTCGGTGGTTTCTTCCAGAACGAGCATTTGATGAATGGCAATCCGGTTCAACTTTCGCAGTCGCTCGCTTTGCGGAAGTCCCTCGTTGATGAAAACGGAATTGAGGTTTTCCAGATTGGAGAGGCAGATAAGCTGGTTGATGGTGGCATAATCGCGGATGTTCCCCTGCAAATCCGGGTGCGAACTGCGCCACTCCTTCGCCGTTTGGCCGAACAGCGCCACATTCAGCACATCGGCTTTCTCGGCATAAATGAATGAAATCTGCTTCTGTGTAAGTTCTTTGGGGATAAGGTTTTGCTTGATGGCATCCGTATGAAAGTGGTAGTTGATTTTCGCCAGCTCGCGCTTCGCCGACCAGCCCAAGTGCCGTTGCCTTGTTTCTTGCAAATACTGATATTCCTTCACCAGCAGCAATTGGAAACGAGGACTAATCCACATACCGAAATGATAGGCAATATCCTTGTGGGCATAGGTGCCTCCATAACGTCCTGCTTTCGCACAAATCCCGATGGCGTTAGTTCGTTCAATCCACTGCTTTACCGACAATACAAAATTATTACTTCCGGCTGTGCTTTTAATTGTACCGAATTCGGTATAATTAAAAGAATGGTTGTAAATAAGTTCCCATTCGCCAATATACTCAATCGTGCTTTTCAAGCTCAGCCATTTGATAATGATGTGCTCTTGCAATTGGCTGCGTGCCATATCGGTCAACGAAATGTAGTCCTGTTCATTGACCGAAAGCACGGTGATTTCCTGTTCTTCTACTTTGATTTTTGCCATAATAAATGATTTAAGATTTGCAATTCACCTCCGCATTTCCTCTTTCCCGCCGTCGGCGGAATTTCCCCGTCGGTTTTATTCGTCCTCGCGCTTGACGGTGTGCTTCAGTTTCAGCATTGCGAAATTGAGCTCGAAGGATGTCTCGGTGCTTTTCACGGGCATATTGTTTGTGATGAGCTCGTCGAGCACGTCGCCGCAACGCTTGAGGAGCGTTTTCTGCTCCGACTGTTCCTGTGTGTCGCGGATGACGGCCAGCGTGCGCGTAAGCTCCCGCAATTTGGTGAATGTTTCCACGATGGCCAGTGTGGCCTGCACCGCCCGCGGACTTTTCAGAATGGTGGCCAGCATATAAAGCCCCTTCTCCGTGAAGGCCTTGGGCTTATATTTCGAGTGCGCACCACGGCCATTGTTCTTTAAGGTCAAAATTTTTGACCTTAAAGAACTGTTTTCATCTTCAACAAGTTCAAAAACATATCCCTCCGGAAATTTTTCGGGATTATTTCTTACCGCCTGATTGATTTCTTTCGTTTGCACCCCGTACAATTGTGCCAGGTCGCAATCCAATATCACCTTCTGTCCGCGCAAGGTGATGATTTTTTCTTCCACTTCCGTTAAAATCAAATTATTCATATTCAGTAATTTAGATTGGTTAGTAAAAATAATATTTCCTTGTTGTTTTCTTGTGATCTTCTCTTTTCCGTCGTCGGCGGAACACAAGAAATAAGCAGGAAATTGATAGGAAATTAAAAGGAAATTTCTCATTCAACATATTCCTCATAATTATCTTTTTTCAGCAGCACGAAGTCGTCGGTTTCCTCTCGATACCAATATCGCTCCGCCGCAAAACTCCTTCCACCGAAATTCATTAAGATGCCTCTTTTCTGCTTTGTCAATCGCATATAATTGAACAGTTGCGCCCGATGATCCGACGTTAAACAGCAGACGGATTTCAGCTCAACAATCACATCATTCACCACTAAATCAGCTCTATAACGCTTTTTCATTTTACAATCCTTGTAAAACGCATCAAACCACACTTCACGTTCAAATGAAATATCTCTCAAAGCCATTTCTATTTGCATTGCTTCTTGATAGACCGCTTCTTCCATCCCGCGTCCTAAAGTATTGTACACCTCCATTGCCGCTCCAACAATATTGTACATTTCAGCATACTGTTCTTTCATCATTTTCTTCATAGCCGTTTTCGTTTGTAGAATTGATATATTTAAAAATTTCCTCCGCATTTCCTTAAAATTTTCTCCGCATTTCCTCTTTCCCGCCGTCGGCGGAACACAAGAAATAAGCAGGAAATTGATAGGAAATTAAAAGGAAATTTCTCATTCAACATACTCCTCATAATTATATTTTTCATTTTCTTCATAGTCGTTTTCGTATGGTTAGTATTTAAAAATTTCCTCCGCATTTCCTTAAAATTTCCTCCGCATTTCCTCTTTCCCGCCGATGGCGGAATACAATAGAAACTTTCAAATCTTTCATTTTCAATAATTTAAGATTCATTAACAAAACGATAGGCACACCCTATCGCCATTCGATAAGGCATTACAAATATACTACAATGCGGAGGCAAAAACAAGATGCCGGAAATGCGCGCCTCCGCTGCCGAAAAAAGCAGGGGAAAACAGCATTTTCCGCACCGGAAACTGCAATTTCAAGGCAGAAAATGACAGAAGTGACTGGTTGATAAGTTGTTGAAAAAAAAATTTTTTTGAGAGGGAGGTCAATTATATGGGAATTTTTACTCTCCGTGGCCAGCAGGTTTTGCTTGACCGCGATTTGGCTGCGCTGTATAGCGTTGAAACTAAAGTACTTAACCAAGCTGTAAAGCGCAATATTGAACGATTTCCACCCGACTTTCGCTTTCAGTTAACAAAGGATGAATTTCAAGAACTGATCACAAATTGTGACCGGTTCGCCTCTTTAAAACATTCCGCCACGCTCCCATTTGCGTTTAATGAGCAAGGGGTACCTATGCTGTCGTGTGTTTTAAAAAGCGAGACCGCAATCAAGGTAAGTATCAATATCATACGCGCTTTCGTAGCTATGCGACAGTTCCTTTCCATCAACGCGCAACTGTATCAAAGAATGGCGACGTCGGAGGAAAAGCAAGAAGCTGTTCTGCTTTTCGCTGTTGGGAAGCGGCGAGGTAATCCGGCTGATTGGGGAGTTGTTGCGCTGTTGATTTCGTTTGGACGAGTAATCCTTTAACCCATTCCACCTTTCCACCCTTCGCCCAAATTAACCGTTTAACCGACGTTAACCGTTTAACCGAATGCTAATCGCGCACGCACCGGACAGAGTAACCGTAGCTCTTAAAGTTGCCGTTGCGGTCCACTCCGGCGTAATCGTAGCGCAGGGTGCGGTAGTACGCGTAGTCGCTACTGGCCTCAGTAGCACTCCAAAAGTTGGCGTAGTTGCCGAAATAGCCGTAGCCGCCGACGTAGTAGCCAGCGGGTAGCGCACTAAAGCCGCTGGAATTGCGGTCAGGAGCGCTCAGATTGCCTGCGGCGTTGGCGGTGGTTGATGAATTCCAGCCAGTGTTGCCACACAATTTGGCGGCAATGTTGCCGCGCCATCCTGTGTTGTCGGCATCGCTCTGGCTCATACCCGCCGCCATCTCCATCTGTTTCCATTCGTTGTCGCTCGGCACGTGCCAGCCAGTAGGACAAATGCCCTGTACGCCGCTCGGTGTGGCGTTGCTGGAAGTTGCTCCGTTCATTACGGTGGTCCAGGAATAGAGACGTCCGTATGTGGTGACCGAATTGCTGCCCGGTGTCCAAATACCAGAGGAAATGGAAGTTCCATTGGGCTTCTTCGTGGTGCGCAGGTTCTCCTTCATCCAGCATTGCTCACCAATCTGTACCGTGTTATAAGTATTGCCGTCCACGTCGGTGAGGGTTGAAGTTCCACAGGCAAAAGCAGGTGCACTGACAGTAAGGTTCAGTGTGATGGTGCTGTCGCAGCCGCTGGCGTTGGTACGCAATAAAACGTAGGTGCCGGTTTCCGTTCCGGCTTGGGAAGTGGTGTCGGCGAAAGTGTAGGGCAATTCAGCGGTAGTGATTTCAATGTCGTGGGTGGAAGAAGTGGGAGTACAAGGTTCTTCTATCGGAGGATTATTTCCGGCAACCACGTCGGCAAGGGAATCAACCGTGTTCTGCAATGCGGTCAGCATATTCAGCAAATCGCAGAAAGAAACATTATTGCAATCGGCGTTATTCACATAGTTGGCATCGTTGGCGAAATCGGAAACATTATCAGGAATAGTCGGGATTGTCGGCTGGTTCGTCAAATCATTATAATTGCCGCTGAAGCCGTTGGCGGCATTCCCTGCATAAAGCGCATAGGGAACGCTCAGCAACTGCTGTGTTCCCTCGATGGTGTAGTTGGTGCCACCGTTCGGATCGGTCTCAGTCTTGAGAAAATATGGACCGTTTGCCCAGTCGATGGATGCAATGTCGCCTGACAGAGTGGTGCCGTTGCCAATGACGACGGTCATCAGTCCGTTAGCGTTTGTCGTGATGGTCTGGGACTCCATGTACACGGCATTGCCAGTCACACCTCCCTGAAGAATCGAAATACGCACCCCGACGGCATGGCTTGCAACGAGATTGTTGCCGGCATCGCGAACGACCGCCTGATAGGAAAATTTCTGCGGCGCTTGGGCGAAGATCACCAAACACACGAGACAAAAGAATAAGGTTGATAAAAACTTCTTCATAATTTATTTATTATTAATTAATTATATTTTATTTTCTCATCTTGACGACCTTGAACGACTTCAGCATCTGCTTGCCGCTGAAAAGGTTCAGGTAGTATGTGCCGGGAGCATAGGCCGACAAATCAAAAAATGTCGTTTCGCCTTCTATCTTCTTTGTAAACAGATATTTACCGTTGGCATCATAAACACGCACTTCCCCGTTCAATTGCACATTGTTCATTGTCAATTGCAAATTCCCTTGCGTCGGGTTCGGATAAACCACTGCATTGAGCGTGATGGTCGGGTAGTCATCGACACCCACCACGGAAATTTCGTAGGGTTGCTGAACGCCCTCACTGATTGTCGTGGTTCCGTCACCGTTGCTTTGAACTGCAATCTGGCCGACGGAGAAGCTGACGCTTCCGCCGTTTCCAGTTGCTTCACCGCCCGTGGCAACAATGCTGGACTGGGCGTTTGCCGACATCAGCAACGCCATAAAAATGATTCCAAAAAGAGATTTTTTCATAATTTTGGGTTTTAAGTTCAACTTTCCGTTTCACTTTTCTACCCAAAATTGCACAAAAAAATCCGTGAACTTTGACTATTCGCACTTGAGGTTCTCGACTACCTGCCAAACAAATAAGAAAGCCCACGGAAAACCGTGAGCGTTCTGCTTTCTTTTGTTTGGCGATGAAATTGTCGAGATTTCAAGTGACAAAAAGAAAAGCGAAAACGCTTTATATACCAATAAAATAAGTGTTGGAATACTTTTTCACTCCAACGCTGCAAAAATACTATTTTTTTCGGAAATCTAACCACCCGATTTTGTCGGATTTCGTAATTTTGCAGTTCCATTTTGTTAAATATTATCCACCGCGTATGCGCCTTAATGACGAGATTTTGAATTTTCATAAATTTTCGTCATTATCTTTTTTGTATCTTTGCCGCATAAAAAATTCGGATATGATAGAACGTAAAACATACCTAAGGCAATTGATACAACTAAAGAATGAGCATTTGATAAAAGTGGTCACAGGCATTAGACGATGTGGCAAGAATACTACGTTGTCGATTTGGGGTTGAAGAACATTTTGCAAAACAACGCCCCATATACCGATTTGGGTCACAAATTGGAGAATGTGGTCTTTTTCGAGCTGCTGCGCCGTGGCGGAGAGGTTTTTGCCGGAAGATCGCAAAATGGGGAGGTGGACTTCGTTGTGCAGAAGCCGGGCAACGTCACCGAATATTACCAGGTTGCCTATTCTGTTAATGACGAAAAAACGCTTTTGAGAGAATTGTCGTCATTAAAGGAAATCAGAGACTCCCATCCGAAAATCCTCCTCACAATGGATTTTGACAATACCAACATTGATGGAATACAAAAACTCAATGTCGTTGACTGGCTTTTGAAAGATACAATTGATTGATAATCATAACTTTGTTTCAAAAAATCTCATTATGCACTCGTCTCCCCAGAACTCAGCTGCGAAATATCCACCGCGTATGCGCCGTCGCTCTCTTCTCGTTCTCACCCTCGTCGCTTTGCTGCTCGCTTCGTGCCGCACGTTTTATATCGGCCCCAATCCCGCCGCAATGCTCCGAAACGAACAACAGGCACAAGGCATCCAGTTCACCGCCAGTCCGGAAGACTCGCTGCGCGGGCTGCTGTACGAACTCCGTTTTTCCAACGATTACAAACTGGATGAAATGCTCCGCTCCGATGTGCGCGGACTGAAGGACTTTGCACGCTTTGCAGGCACTAAAATATTGAGTACCAGCAAGGTGCTCGTTCATTACAAAAAGCTGAAGGTGGGCTGCACCGCCTTCGTCTGCACCTCGCCCGACGGCGACATTCTCTACGCCCGCAACTTCGACTTCACCTCCGCCGGCCCGTCGCCCGTCGTTGTTACCCACACCGCCCCGCCCGACGGCTACCGCTCCGTTTCCATCGTCGGGATGTCGCTGCTCAATTATCCGAAAGGCAGCTTGAGCGACGGCCGCACCGATCTCAGTCTGCTGGCGGTCGCGCCCTACCTGCTGATGGACGGGATGAACGAGAAAGGACTGGCCATCAGCGTGTTGTACTTGGATGCGCGCGACACTGTGACGGGCAACTGGTACGGCGGTACCGAACAGTACGACCGCCGCAAGCACGATTTGATGACCACCACCGCGATGCGCCTCGTGCTCGACCGCGCCGCCTCCGTTGATGAAGCATTGTCGCTGCTCAACTCCTATAATATGTTCGCCAACGGCAAAAATCCCGATTGCAGTTATCATTTTTTATTGGCCGACAGCACCGGGCAAAGTGTTGTGTTAGAGTATGTTCCGCAAAACGGTGCGTGGCAGGCGATGCCCGTTGCCACCAACTTGGCCACCAACTTTTATGTGCATCCGGAGCTTTACGGCGTGGGCCACGGTCACGACCGTTTTTACAAGGCACAAGCTGCGTTGCAAGGTGCGGGCAATGTGCTGACGGAAAGCGAGGCGATGGCGGTTTTGCAATCGGTGGCGCAACGGCCCACGGCGGCCAAAACCAGCAACACGCAATGGTCGGTGGTTTACAACCTTACGCGCGGCACGTACACCCTCTGCGTGGGACGGAAATATGGTTGCCTGAAACGCGGAAGTGTGGAGTGAAAATTTTCCGAGGACTTCGAGTTAACTTCTTGTTATCCCATAAAAACATACGAATAGAATGAGGTTAAGTGGTAAAATTTTATAGTTAGCCACAACTTATCGAATGTTTTTTTTCGGAATTGTCAGTTCACAGCAATTCCTCTTTCTTTTTTTCTTGAGAAAAAGAAAGAGGCAAAGCCGCGAGTAAGCGAGCAAAAAGAAAGCTTGCTTGCTTTTTCGAGCGAAAGCGGCTTATTAAAAGAAAACTCGCTTTGCCGCTGCTGCCTCGCTTCCCAACAAAAACGGTCGCTGCTCCGCTGTGCGAGCCCAAACTTGCAAAACGGCTGCTCGGCCGCTATCCGTTTTGCTTCAAACAAGGCCTCGCACGGGCGCTCCGCATCTCCTCGTTTTTGTAAGGGAACCGAGCCAAAGGCGGCTGCAGTCGGTCCAACACCTCCATTGTTATTTCATTATGAAACAGTAAGAAAAAGAAAAATTTCCTGATAATTTCCTCGAAATTTCCTGCACATTTCCTATTTCACGCCGCAGGCGGCATTCGTCCATTCCACCATTCGTCCCTTCGTCCATTCATTCAATTAACCTTTTAACCGACGTTAACCTTTTCCACGTCTCATAATTTCCATTATCGGAAGCTCGTGAATTTTCCACATATAAATCAACAAGCCGAAAAGGGATAATTCTGATTAATTATTCAAGTTTCGCAAGTTAACAAAATAATTATAACAGACTTAGGACTTGAGACTTATGAAAGAACAACGAGAACAACGAGAATGAAAGGATTTGTCATCCTGTTTCCAATTCTGACTTGAAAAGTCGTAAGTCAAAAGTCTCCATTACAGCAAGAAAAAACGGACTGCGAAAGTTGAGTAAATAAATCTGAGTTTTTTCAAATAGGTCGGGACAATTGTCTTATTTTAAAACGGCATCAACTTTGGATTCAGTAAAAATTCAATCACGGAGCAGTGCAGTATTCCGTCCTCATCGGTAAAATGTTCAGGAATGTCATTTTGAATGACGATTTTTGCGAAGAAGTCGCCAGTTAGTTTCAGTGAATCAAGTTCCGCCTTGATTTTTTCGTCCGTACTCATCTGCCAAGCAGACTGAATATAGGCACGTTGGACACCATTACTAACTACAAAATCGATTTCCTTTTGGCGCGCTTCCCCTTTTCGCCTGTCTGTAACTACACCTACGTCAACAGAATATCCCCGCGCAATGAGTTCGTTGTAGAGAATGTTTTCCATAATGTGTCCTGGATCAATTTGTCTGAATCCAAGCCGCGCATTACGCAACCCAACGTCCGCAAAATAATACTTGTTTGGAAAATCAAAGTAATGTTTCCCTTTCACGTCATATCTTTTCGCCTCTCTTATCAAGAATGCATCTTTGCAATATTCTAAATACGAACTTACCGTATTCTGACTTAATTTTTCATTTTTTATGCTTTTCAAAGATTTTGTTATGTTCAGCGGATTCGTTAATGAACCAGTCAAAGAACTTAATACATTCAGTATGTCTTCCAAAATGTTGACGCGAGCAATGTTGTGCCGTTCCACTATATCCTTGACATACACCTCGTTGAAAAGTTGTGAAAGATATTGACTGACTTGCTCATTTGTTTTTAGTTGCAGAAGATATGGCATTCCGCCATAAATCATATAATGGTCAAAGTTGTCACGCTTGTCTCCACCTACAGCACTATGATATTCGGCAAAACTGAACGGATGGACTTGTATTTCCGAAGAACGGCCGCGAAACTCTGTCAAAATGTCCTTAGAGAGCATTCTTGAATTGCTTCCCGTCACATATACATCCAGATTTTTGTAATCCTTCAATTCGTTAAGCATATCATAAACAGTGATATCGAAGCCTACATTATCAGGATCTTCAACCGAATGACAGAATTGGATCTCGTCTATGAAAAGATAGAATTTCTCCTTTTTGTTTGAGATAATGTCTTCAACGTATTCCGACAGAACAATCGGATTACGGTATTTCGCATATTTTCGCTTGTCAAGTTGGATTCCTATGATACACTTGCTATCAACACCACTCTCAATAAGATACTTATAAAATAAGTCAAAAAGCAGGGTCGATTTTCCGCATCTCCTAATTCCAGTTATTACTTTAACCTGCCCATCATGCATATAGCCGATGATTTTCCTTAAATAATTGTCTCTTGCTATCATAACACCCTCCGTTGAAAAGTTGTGACGCATACGTTATAAATTTTCAATGCAAAAATACATTTTTTTTTGTAACCACCTACATAATGACCGTAGAAATGAAATTTCCCTTATTCAAACAAATCGTCCAAGGTCAGCTCCTTTACCACATCGGCGTTGTAAACAGACGGCGTCAGGCCGTGGACGGTGATTTTTGAACAATTCTCAATACTAAATAATTCAAGTTTTGCAAGTTAACAAAATAATTATAACAGACTTAGGACGAGAACTGACGAATGAGTGAGCGCAAAGCCAAACTTGTTTGGGCTTTGCCGAACGAAGAGGAAGAAAAGAAGCGCAGCTTCTTAACTGATGAGAACAACGAGAATGAAAGGATTTGTCATCCTGTTTCCAATTCTGACTTGAAAAGTTGCAAGTCTCCATTACAGCAAGAAAAAAAACGGACTGCGAAAGTTGAGTAAATAAATCTGAGTTTTTTCCAAAACCATATAAAAAGTATCAATTTTGGAAAAATCTCAGTTGAGTTTTTTCCAAAATAGTATAAAAAACATCAATTCTGGAAAAAACTCAATATTGATAACACCAAAATTGCACCTCGGCAGTATTTTAAAAAATAATCAATATCAACACAACACACAGCGCCCAGACCGGAAACGGCTTGGGCGTTTTTTTTCATAACTACTCTTCTAAATTGACTTTTTATAGATCTTTTCCTAATAAATGGATGTCAGACGGTTCACAATCAGTGCAAATGGGAAAGCCTCGTGTGTTTGCAATGTGCTGACGGAAAGCGAGGCGATGGCGGTTTTGCAGTCGGTGGCGCAACGGCCCACGGCGGCCAAAACCAGCAACACGCAATGGTCGGTGGTTTACAACCTTACGCGCGGCACTTACACCCTCTGCGTGGGACGGAATTACAACACACCCGTGAGCGGAAGTGTGGAGTGAAAATTTTCCGAGGACTTCGAGTTAACTTCTTGGTTCTAAAAGCCGATCTCTTTCAGCCATTTCACAAAATCGTATTTCCACCGGCCGGCTTCGGGGGCGATTTCCTCGCTCATGCCGTAACCGTGACCGCCGGTGTTGTACAGTTTGAAAACGTGTGGAATCTTCTTGGCTGTCAGTGCCTTATCCAAGTTAACGGAATTCTGGTACATCACCACGGGGTCGTCGATGGCGGTGACGAGGAAGGTGGGCGGCATGTTCGACGGAATCTGCAGTTCCATCGAAAATTGGTCCTGTTGCTCTTTGGTGTAATGTTGTGTGAGCAGGTTTTTGCGCGACCGCTGGTGCGCAATGCTGTCCTGCATGGAAACAACGGGGTAAACGGGCACCACGAAGTCGGGGCGGTTGCTGTATTCCTGAACCAGTCTGTAGGGCTTCAGAAAGTCCTGGTCGGCGAAAACGCCCGCCATGGTTACAAGGTGGCCGCCGGCGGAAAAGCCCATTGCGCCGATTTTGTGGGCATCCAAGTGCCATCTTTCGGCGTTTTCTCTTAAAAATTGTATGGCGAGTTGGAAATCCTCAATCATGGCGGGATGGTGGTAGCCGTATTTCCCGACGCGGTAACGGAGTACGTATGCGTTGATACCCTGCGAGTTAAGCCACTCCGCCACCTCAAATCCCTCGGTCTTGATGCCCATCAGATGGCGGTAACTTCCGCCGGGGCAGACAATGACCGCCACCCCGGTGTTGATGGAGTCGGGGGCGTGGTAACAATAGAGCGTGGTGTTGTATCTTTGGCCATGCTCTTTCCACAACCTAATCTCTTGCTGTTGCGCGGACAGGGTGGAATAGACAAAAATGAAAACGCTTAATATGAGTAATTTACGCATAACTCAATCCTATTTTTTTCTTGATAAAAATTAAAGGTGCAAAAATACGACTTTTTTACGGGGAAAGAAAATGGTGTAAAATCAAGGATGAAAGTTTGGGAATTTTGACATTTTCGCACTATTTAACTTTGGGAATTTTGACAAAATGAAATAAAAAAGCTCTTATGTTGTTTATTTTCAGTATTTTACATCTTTGAACAAAAAAAGCACCCTTTCGAGTGCTTTTTTGTTTTGTGGGAATCGCATTATTTGATTTTCTTTTTCAGAATTGAAACGAAGAAAGTGTCATAGTGATGTTAGGGGTAAGAGATTGGTGATATATTTTGGGCGGATTCCATCGCTGCCGCTTTCTCTCAAATCGATAATGCTTCCTGCTTCAATTGTGAATATGCAAACTATTAATTTTCAATTAAAAAATGTTATTTTATTTAATTTTTTCCGTATTATTGCAACTTGCGTGGAAACATACAGATTTTTAACCTACGACACACTGATAATGATATACAACACATTGATTATCAATATTTTACCACCACCCGATTGGCTCAGGCGGAAAAGGTGGGCTTTGTGTGCGTTCCGCGCGGAAATCGTGCGCTTTTTTTACTTTGTACTTATTTAATTCACCAATAATGAAGAAAGTTTTTTCTTTTCTGTTCGTTTTTCTGTGCCTGGGCTCGGCCTTCGCTCAGGGTAGTATCGGCGCCAAAGGTTTTGTAACCGATGGCGGAACATTCCAAAACA
>JAKSMF010000006.1 GCA_024400775.1 Bacteroidales bacterium
CCCGTGCCCAAGTTGGATTTGTAGCGCATCTTTTTGTATTTCTTGTTCACGCCGTCGTCTTTGAGTGCATCGTTGGCTGTTGTATTACGCGGATTCGCGCCATAGTGCGGACGGAAGTCAAACTGATAGCTCACCCCGATGACGGTGTTCCAGACACCTTCGAAATTGCGATGCGTGGAGGGATGCGCATCCAGAAAATCGGTACAGGTCCAGGTGATGCCCGTTTCGAAGAAGACGCGCAGCTCCGGCAGCGGACGATAGCCGACACCCAGCATGACGGGCATCGCGAAAGCACAGCGATAGCCGCTCGCCATCCATTCATTCCGGTTGGTGTTGTAAATCGCTTCTCCGGGGAAGGTGCTCAAAATATCACCCGTGTTCATATTCCACAACTTGGAACGAAAGGCATATACGCCAACCCCGATTTTCGGATAAAGCGACCAGTTGGTGGTCAGATTGCATAAGGCCAGAATGTCGAATGAGTTCGTGATCGTCACTTCCGTATTCCACGAAGTGCGAAAAGCCAGGTTCTCGGTTTTGTCTTTCCCGGAAACACGACCGAATTTGAAGTCCAAGGCCAGCGTCCAAAAAGGCGTCATGCGCTTCCCGAAGTAGCCGCCAACTACAAAATGACGGTCTTTATAGAAGGATGCCTGGAACGGAGTGGCCGGAAAAATCTTATTGGTGTTGTCGTTGATATCTCCGTAAAAAGAGTTTACACCAAAGTTAATGCCACCTTCCCACGCTTCGTGAGCATGGTAAAATGAATAGTTATCTTGTTGAGAATAAGAATGATAAGCCGCAAATGAAAGTAACGCGGTGAACAACAGTGCGTATCTTTTCATGGTTTTATTTTAAAATCCGGTTAAAGGTATATAAATGGTCGGCAAAAGTAATAAAAATCCTACAATTATAAGGAAAATGATGAAAGGTAAAATAAATTTTGCCCATTTTGCATACGGGATGCGTGCGATGCCGAGTACGCCGATAAGTACGCCCGACGTCGGTGTGATCATATTGGTGAATCCGTCGCCGAATTGGAACGCCAATACGTTGGTCTGACGGGAGATGCCGATGAGGTCGGAAAATTCGGCCATCATCGGGATGGTGAGTGCGGCTTTGGCTGAGCCGGAGGGAATGATGAGGTTCAACAGGTTTTGTATCAGATACATACCACCGAGCGCGCCCTCTTTGCCGCTGTGCGCCACCGCCGTTGATGAACCGTACAACAGCGTGTCAACAATGTGGCCTTCCTGCAGTACGATGATGATGCCGCCCGCTATACCGACCACCAACGCAGCCGTCAGCATGTCCTTGCAACCATCCAAAAACTGACGGATGATTTGGTCAAAGCGGGTGTTGAAGGCAAAGCCCGCCGCCAGCCCCATGGCAAAGAATAGCGCCGCGATTTCGCCGACGTACCAGCCATAACCCAGCACGCCGACTATCAACATGACGATGGTGAGGAAAAGCAGTGTCATGATGTAGGAGTGCACCGACTTGCGCGCGCTGAAAAAGCCCCACAGAATGAACAACGGCGCCACAATCGGGAAGAGAAGCAGCTGGCTCTGTCGCCCGCCAATCGTGATGTCGGTGTGGGGATAGCGGATGGCCAGAAAAATGAGTAGCACGCTGACGACGCCGAAGACGATCCATGTGGCGAGTGTCGATTTTTGCCGCTGGTCGTCAGTTTGTTGCATTACCTTTTCACGCCAGAAACCGTCGGCATCGTGCATGAACGATTTTTCGGGATGCTTCTTCACGCGGTTGGCGTACCACAGCGTGAAGATGATGGCGAGCGTGGTCAGCAGCACCCAACAGAGCAGACGGTAGCCGAGACCTGAGAACGGTTGTAGTCCGGACAGCCCTTGCGCAATGCCGATGGTGAAGGGATTAAACAGGGCCCCGGCAAAACCGACGTGTGCCGCCACATAGCACATCAGCACGCCCGTAATGGAGTCGTAGCCCATCGAAATGGCAAGCGGTACAAAGATGGCGATGAACGCCAACGTCTCTTCACTCATGCCGAAAATCGCTCCGAATGCACTGAACAACAGCATGATGAGAATGATTACCAGATTGTTTACCCCGATCTTTTGCAGCGGTCCGAACTTTTGTAGTTTTTGGGTGAAATTAAGAAATGAGTAGATTCCCTTGCTGACGGCTTCGGTACAGTTGAGAATCCAAAAGGCACCGCCAATCATCAAAATGAAAACGATGATGTTGGCGGTTTTCTGAAATCCGGCAAAAAAGGCGGTGAAGATCTGCCAGGTCTGCGGATTGCTATCTACTTGATGGTAAGAGCCTTCCACTACGTTTCCGGCGGCATCGCGCGCGTATTCGCCAGCGGGAACGAACCATGTGAGCACGGCACAGGCAATCACGATGCAGAAGACAATGGTGAAGGTGTGCGGGATTTTGAATTTGGAAGACATCTCGTTGCTTATTTATGAAAAACTATATTAGTGAATGGTCTTGAACATACGTTTCCAGCGCATCTTGCCACCGCCCCAGTCGCGATCTTGGTCAAGTGACATCCATACATACACCGGTTTGCCAACGACGTGGTCTTCCGGCACAAAGCCCCAGTAACGAGAGTCGGCGGAGTTGTGTCGGTTGTCGCCCATCATAAAATAGTAGTTCATCTTGAAGGTGTATTTTGTGGCTAATTTCCCGTTGATGTATATTTTGCCGTTCTTGACTTTTAAATCATTCAATTCGTAATTTTTGATGATCCTTTCATAAAGAACGATGTTTTTGTCGTTGATAGCCACGGTTTTGCCTTTTTCCGGAATGACGAGCGGACCGAAGTTGTCCTTGTTCCACGGATAGCGCGGGTCGTGTGGGAAAATGTCGGGATTGTAGGAGTATTTTTCTTCAATCTGTGGCTCTAAAATCTTGCCCATCTCGCGCAACTCTTTGGCCTGACCGTCCGACAAGAACATATATTGGTTGCCTGCGGGATCGGTATAGACATCCTGCGCGTTGATGCGCATTTTCCGGATGACTTTCTGGGTGATGCCACCGCCCGGAATCAGGTAGCAGTACTGACGATTGCGCGGAACCGCCGCCTTGACACCGTTGATATAGACAACGCCCTTTTGGATGGTGAGCGTGTCGCCGTGGATGGCGATGCAGCGCTTCACGTAGTTCTCTCGTTTGTCGATGGGACGATATTTGACGTTGAACTCGCTGTTCACCGCGTAATGCCCGCTCTTGCCGGCGTACTTGTTGCGGATGCCGGCGACGTAGTTCTCACCGTATTTCCCGATAACGGCCGCCAGCTCCTGCTCGTTCGCATTGGGATTGAGCATTACGTCGTAGTCGCGGACGATGGCGTAGTAGCTGCGGTCTTGCAACTCAATGGCCACCGTGTCGCCATCGGGATAGTTGAAAACGATGGGGTCGTTGTTTTTCACTTCGCTGGTGCCGGGAATACGCATGTACGGCAACTCGATCCAATCAACGAAACTCGGCGTCGCATTGGTCAGCAGCAGCGTGTGGTGCATGAACGGAACCGCGAGCACGGTTTGCGGAATGCGCTGTCCGTAATGGTATTTGCTTACGGCAAGGTAGTCGCCCACCATCAACGAACCTTCCATGGATGATGAGGGAATGGTGTAGAGCTCGATGAGGAAGGTGCGGAAAAGGTAGGCGGCGGCAATGGCGAAAATGATGGCGTCACCCCAACCGCGTGCCCACGACTTTTTGAATGCAGGCAGCTTCTTGCGCGGTGTGAAAGTCTCCTTCTTTGAAAACCCAAAGTAGGGGAGGAAGGCAAAATAGAAGAAGGTCCCCGGAATGAGCCAACGATATTGCGTTTTGCCAAAACATCTTATCGTTTCCCATATCATATAGTAAACCATGAACACCCCGATGAACGGAATCACCCATATCAGCATCCACCACCACGGGTGATCAATGACTTTGCGAAGCCATAACCAGGTGCGATATACCGGAATGACGGATTTCCACCCCGGTAGGCCTGCCTTTTCAAATATGGTCCATAATCCGATTTGAAATCCGATGACCTGAATGACGGATATAATGATGACTGCAATATAGGATAATGTCATAGCTTATCTGTTGATTTTGCCTTTTTTGTTGGCTTTTTGATATAATTCTTTCGTTTTTTTCTGAATAATATCGTTCTTTTTCTGCTGTATCAGCATCGTGCGGACACTCTCAAAGTAGTCGTCCGATTCTTCACCTGTCTGCTTTGATTTGAAATCAAGGATGACGACGATGTAACTGTCTGTCCCATCGGAGGTTTCGTAAGTGCGCGGGAAATCGTACTGCTGCGCGTTGTCTAACTCAATCTTCGTCTCCAACTGAATGTCGTCCCAGAAAAGCCATTGGTCGTCATTGATGAAGTATTCGATGGAGTCGGCACAGAGTTCGGCAATGTGCTCCTTTTCCGACAATCGGCGCTCTTCGTTGAACAATATGTCTCGAAGTTCCGACAGCTGCGGAGAACTTTTCGGCAGCTTCACGTAGTTGAGGCGCACAATCTCTTTTTCTGCCACCAAACTCACTTTCGTCTGCTGGATGGCGGCGCGCACCTCGTCATCACTCACCTTGAACTGGTCGGCATCGGCGGTGATTTTTTCGAAATATTTATTCTTTAATAATGTCTTGCGATAGGCCTCGAGTTCTTTGTCAAAGATTTTCTCCTTGACACTCAATGTCTTCTCTGCTTCTTGCAAAAGAACCTGATCGGTAATCCAGTCGTCGATAATCTGGTTGGCGAGGTCAATGCTGTCTTTGGCGGACAAGCCGGAAGGAATCATGCTGGCGACTTCGGAGGCGAAGAGCTTTTTGTTATAGACTTCGGCCACAACGGGGTCGCTGTGGCGACAACCGACACACACACACAGAATTACGACCAGAAGTAGAATCGTCTTTTTCACGTTATTTCTTAATGAGGGAGGAGAAGACCTTTTCGTTTACGTAGGGTTGGTATTTCTTGCGCAGTTCCTGAATCCACTTCGCATCAAGATACTACTGGAAGTCGGTGAGGACGATGGCTCAGAGGTCAGACAACGGCTCGGGCTGCTGCGTGTCCTTGTCTATGTAATTATCCGCGTGTGTGTTGTAGTATTCCACCAGACCGAGCGAGTCTTGTACGGCCGCCGCCCACACTTTGGTGGTGTTGATTTCATACAACAACATGCCGTCGTGAAATTCCTGAATGAGGTCGCGCAGCTCACTGTATTTATCGGTCAGCTGGCTCTTTTCGTAACGTACGATTTTTTCTTGGACATACATATCGAAACGTTCCTGAAGGAAAGATTCAAACTCGTTTTGTGTCAGACGCATGCCTTTGAAACGATTGAGGTATTTCGCGTATTCTTCAGCCGTTACGGTCACATCTGCAAAGGTGACCATCGGCTTCATCTTTTCCAAACCTTTGATCTTGGTCAAATCTGTCTCCTTGCTCTGGAAGAACTCTGCGGGCATGTTTTTGAGGAATGTCTTGATGGCTTTGCTGCGTCCCGGCTCCGCATAGTCGTATTCTCTCTTCAGTTTGGCAATGAAAGACTCTTTGCTCTTGTTGCAGCGACTGTCGCGTGAAATGCGGTTGATTAGGTTGTAACGACTGTCTTCGTCAATGACAAACGGCTTGACCTCAATGAGTTGGATGATGTGCCAGCCATTTTGGGTGGCGATGGACTGGGAAATTTCGCCGACTTTCAGGTCAAGGATGGACTTGACGAAGTCACCTTGGCGACGGTTGGGTGCAAACGGTTCTTGTTTGCCGCCGGTTTCTGCCACATTTTTGTCTTCAGAATATTTCTTTGCCACATCTTCGAAGGCTACTCCGTTGGCTAACTCTTTCTGGGCATTGGCCAACGCGCCTTTGGTAGATTCGGTCTGCCCGCCGTTTTTCGCCAGCGAGTCGGAGATGAAAATCTGGGCGATGGAAATCTCCTGCACCGAATTGATGCGGTCTTGCACGTAGATGAGGTGATAACCAAACTGTGTGCGTATCGGCATGGAGACTTCGCCCACCTTCGTGTTGTACGCGGCAACTTCAAAGGGATAGATGAGGTCGAAAACGGTGAAATAGCCGAGGTCGCCCTTGTTGCCGGCAATGGCACGCTGGTTTTGCGGGTTGACCATGTCGCGCGCCGACGGGTCATCGGAATAACGGACGGCCGCATCAGCAAAAGTGATTGATTTAGACATGATCTCATCGCGAATAGAGAGTGCTTTGGCGTATGCGACCGCGGTATCTTTGGGCTGCGCGTTTTCGCTACAGTTGATCAAAATGTGCGATGCGCGAATGTTGTACATGGCATGTGCCAGCACCTCGTCCTCCAAATCCTTCGTCACCTCCTTGTCCACCAAATACTGCTGCTCCGACTGATTCTGATACTGTTTCAACTCCATTTTGAATTTGCGGGCGGTGTCCAACTGCAAGAGTTCACCCTCCTTCACCTTGAGTTTGAAGTTGATGAACAGGTCCAAATAGTCGCGTAGTTCGCTCTCCGTGGCGGTGGCAACGTTGTTGTTCTTGCCGTAAGTTCTCAAGAACTCATCTGCCGTAATAGAGTCTTTCCCAATGATTAACAATACGTTATCGTTCTGTGCACGCAATCCGCAAAAGGATGCAACCAGCAAAAAGCCGAGTAGAATTTTTTTCATTGTATTGGTCTTGTTTTTTGATAATCTTATATAACGCAAAAATCGCGCGTTTAGCATATCCGTCCGCACAAAATTTACCTTTTACACTAATTTTTTTAAGAGTGCAAAAGTACGAAGTTTTTATCAATTAAGAATGAGGAATTTTGCAGGAAGTGCGAAGCAGTAAGCAATAAGTGGGAAGCAGGAAGCAAGCAACTTTTAAATTGGGAATTACGCAAGTTGATAAAATAATTATAACAGACTTAGGACTTATGACCGAGAAACGAGAACAACGAGAATGAATGGATTTGCCATCATATTTCCAATTCCGACTTGAAAAGTCGCAAGTCTGCATTATCCTGCTTCTTCCTTCCTGCTTCCTACTTTCTACTTTCTACTTTCTACTTTCTACTTTCTACTTTCTACTTTCTACTTCCTACTTCCCACTTGCCCGGCGGCAACGGCAAAACAGCCGTACAGCGCTGCGGTTTCCGTGCGCAAACGCCGACTGCCCAATTTCACCTCCTTGTAATTCATTGATTTGCAGAGTGATATTTCCGCTGAAGAAAAGTCGCCTTCGGGCCCAATGAGCAACAACACATCCCCTTCCGTCCACGTCTCATCTACCAACTGCGTGTCGTTTTGGTCGTCGCACCACGCCACATATTTCAGCGCTGCGGTTTCCTCCTGCTGTTTGATGAAATCGTTGAACTCAACCATCTGCAAGTCGGGAAGCCAGGTGGTTTGCGATTGTTTCAGCGCTGCAATGGCGATGCGGCGCATTCTCTCCAGGTCGATTTTGCGCCGCTCCGAGTGCTCGCAAATGACGAAGGTGATTTGTTCCACGCCGAGTTCTACAGCCTTTTCCACGAGCCACTCCATGCGGTCGGGATTCTTGGTGGGCGCTACCGCCAAGTGCAAACGAATACGACGAGGCGCAACCTCTTGCCGTTCAATGATATCCGCCACACAGTCGCTCGGCGTTACCGCTACCAACGCGGCGTCGGCAAGCGTGCCTCGACCGTCGGTCAAGCGGATGGCATCCCCCGGACGCATTCGCAACGCCTTCGCACAATGTCGTGCGTCTTCCGCAGAAAGCGTTATCGTATTTTGTTGTAAATCAGGACAATAAAAGACAAACATAAATTTTAGTTAGAAGTTAGTAGTGACCAGTTAGAAGTTAGTAGTGATCAGTGAGGAGTTAGAAGTTAGTAGTGACCGGTTAGAAGTTAGTAGTGATCAGTGACCAGTTAGAAGTTAGTAGTGACCAGTGAGGAGTTAGAAGTTTTCGTGCACATCTTCTAACTTCTAACTCCTAACTTCTAACTTCTAACTCCTAACTCCGATTCGATTTTACATCATTTCAACGCTGCGTTTTACAAATTCGCTCAGTTTTTCACCGGTCAGCAGGTTTTGTGACAGCAATGCCAAGTCGATGAGTTGCTGCGTCATCTGTTCTTTCTTGGCTTCGTCGCCTTCTTCCAAAATCTTGGATGCGAGCGGATGGTTGCCGTTGACCACGAGGTTGTAGCGGTCGAAGTTGCCGAACATACCGTTGTTCTGGCCCGACAGTTTCTGCATGTCTTTGAAACGGCGCATGAACTCGTTTTGCGTGATCATGATGGGCAGCTCGGTTTCACTGAGGTTGGCAATTTCAACTGTAAACATCTCTTTATTAGCGCATTTCTCGAATGCTTCCTTCAATGACGTCTGCTCGGCTTCGGAAAGTTTTGCGGGCATCACTTCGTCTTTTTCGATGAGTTTGTCCATGACGTCGGCATCTACGCGGGCAAAACGGCACTTCTCGATTTTGGGCTCCAACAGGTTGATGAAGTGAGTGTCCAAAAATCCATCCATCAACAAAACATCGTAGCCCTTCTCCTTAGCCGACTGAATGTAAACGTGTTGCGTCGCCAGATCGTGAGCGTAGAGGTAAACGACAATGTCGTTTTTGTCCTTCTGACGGGTTTCGATGCCGGCACGATATTCGTCCATCGTGTAGTATTTGCCGTCCACGTTCTTGAAAAGGATGAAGTTTTTGGCTCTTTCGTAAAACTTTTCGTCAGTGAGGCAGCCGTATTCGATGAAGACCTTGAGGTCATCCCACTTCTTTTCAAAATCCTCGCGGTTGTTTTTGAACATCTCCTCCAGTTTGTCGGCCACCTTTTTGGTGATGTGGGTGGAGATTTTCTTGACGTTGGAGTCCGACTGAAGGTAGGAACGGGAAACGTTGAGCGGGATGTCGGGCGAATCGATGACACCATGGAGCAGCATCATGAATTCAGGGATGACACCTTCGAGTTGGTCGGTGATAAATACTTGATTACAATAGAGTTGTACTTTGTTTTTCTGCATTTCCAGTTGGTTGCGCACCTTCGGGAAATAGAGGATGCCGGTGAGGTTGAAGGGATAATCGACATTCAGGTGGATTTGGAAAAGCGGTTCTTCAAAGGTCATCGGATAGAGCTCGCGATAAAATTCGAGGTACTGCTCCGGAGTGATGGAAGAGGGCGTCTGCTTCCATAACGGATTGGTATTGTTGATGATGCGGGGATATTTCACCTCCACTTCCTTCACTTCTTCGCCCTCTTTGGCTTCGGCGTTTTCGGGCTTCTCCCACTTGGTCTCGTCACCGCAGCGAATCGGAATGGGGAGGAAGCGGCAGTATTTGCGCAGAAGCTCCACGATTTTGGCTTCATCAAGAAATTCCATGGCGTCATCGGCGACGTGCAATACAATGTCGGTACCGCGGTCGGCCTTGTCGGTTTCGCCCATTTCATAGTCGGGGGAACCTGTGCAGGTCCATGTAACCGCTTTCGTATCATGCTGGTACGATTTTGTGCAGATATCTACCTTTTCGGAAACCATAAATGCGGAATAGAAACCGAGCCCGAAGTGACCGATGATGTTGCCGCCTTCGACCTTGAATTTTTCCAGAAATTCTTCCGCGCCCGAGAAGGCGATCTGGTTGATGTATTTATCTACCTCTTCGGCGGTCATGCCAATACCGCGGTCGCTCACCGTAATCGTCTTCGCATCCTTGTCCACCTTCACCTGAATGGTGAGGTCGCCCAGCTCACCATCGAATTTGCCCATGGTGGCAAGCGTCTTCAACTTCTGTGTCGCATCTACTGCGTTGGAAATCAGTTCTCTAATGAAAATGTCGTGTTCTGAATACAAAAACTTCTTGATGACGGGAAAAATGTTCTCGGTCTGTACGTTGATTTGTCCTTTGTTCATATTATTATGTTTTTATTGATTACAAAATTTGACAGTCGTTTTGTCGACGCCGGCGTCTTGCTGCAATTCTCGTGCCAAAGCTGTCGGGGTGACAAAATGTCAGTATCTTTTGTAAATTCGTTAGAGTTGCGGCAGCCGCCGTCCTGGACTATTGGTGATTATCGGTGCCCGACCTCCGTTTTCTGAACCGCAAATAACAGAAATTCCTTTTCTCTTTTTCGCTAATGATACCGCCCCAAACCTACTTCCTGCTTCCTACTTCCTACTTCTCCGTCGTTTGCAAACAGAAAGAACGAGTTAAACAACAAAAACAGGTTGATGCCGGTGGTGGTCTCTAACGTGTCTTCAAAGAACATTGAGACGAACAGACAAAGCCAGAAGATGACATAGACCAGATTTTTTTTGCGCGTTTTGTCGAAAAACGGAGCGATGAGCATCACGATGAAGCAGAGTACGAGCGGTATACCGCCCATCAGAAAGTAGGTGAGGAACTGGTTGTGTGCGCCCATGTCAGGTTGTAATTCAGAATGTTGGCGTTCCAGCTCTCGGTTGATGGCCGCCTTGTTGCACGCCATGCCGCAGCCGACGATCGGGTGCTGTTTGCCCGCGCCGATGGCCGCCTGCCACAACTCGAAGCGCTGCAGCACCGACGAGTTCTTCGTGGTATGGTTCAACTGATAGAGCGAAAAACTGAAGTAGCTGGGATACAGCATCTTCTTCAGCCCCAACTGCTGCAGGTAGGCACTGTTGGCTACGCCGTCTTCAATGGCTTTCACCTCCTCGTCCGTCAGTCGGCTTACGCCTTGCTTGTCTTTGTGGTAATTTTTGGAGTTGAGGAAACGGATGAGCGTTTTCTGCACGCTTTCGTATGTGCTGTCGCTGCGCTGCGCCCACGCCTCGCGCAACTCCTCTTCACAAACGTATAACCCGATTTTGTGCCCGTTTTCAACAATCTGACCATCAGGAAATTGCGGTGACAAATGCTGATAGTCGTGACCATCGATGGTGCGGGCGGGAAGGCCCGTTTCCTCGTTTTTGTCGTAATGGAAATATTGGTAGGTGACGACGGAAAAACAGGTGGCGAAAATCAGGAACGCGCCACCGCAAAAACAGAGCGCCAACGTGCGTATCAACGACTTTTTGCCGTAGAAAAGCTGATAGCAAAAGGTGATGACCGCCATAATGGCAAGCATCGCCACCCCCGTAGATACCTGGATATAAAACAGATAGATTGTCAGCCACAACGTCATCAACAGACAGCCGCCCTGTACGAGCGCACTGTAGGTTTCGCGTTTGAAGGCGAGGTGCAGGCAGAAGAGAATGGAGAGCGCGGCGCAGATGCTGAAGCGGATGTGCGAGATGAAAAGGCCTCCGTCGCGCACGTCGATGACGCCCTTCGCACGCATCAGCAGAATGCAGAGCGCCGCCGCCACTGAGGTGGTGATGGCAAATGCCAGCAGCAAAAACCGCTGCCAGCGCACTTCCGGCTTCGGCGTGGTGGCCATGACCACGGGCAGGTAGAAGAACGGCGTCTTCGTGAGCCAGTCCAGCGCGGTCGCCGCCGCATCGGTGGTGCCGATGAAGGTGTAACCGAAACAGAAGAAGAACCCCGCCAATACGAGAACCAACTTGTTGCTTTTCAAAAGGTTCCACTTCTCTTTCCAGTTCCATTCCAAAATCCAGTTGCAAAAAAGCACACCGCCCAACACGTTCGGCAGCGCCACCGAAATCGGTATCGAAATGGCGAGCAGAATGAGCGTGGCAGTATAGATAAATCGGTGTGCCTTCTTTCCGAACATGGAACTTTATTTGAGGTGCAGGATGGAACGGTAGCGGGCGCTGTCTTTCAAAATCTCCTTCGCCGTGGCGATGTCGGGATCGACGGAGAGCTCGTTCATGATACGCCCCTTCTGATAATAGTAGCGAACAGCGATTTCGGAAGCCAAAAGTTCGCTGATTTCTTCTTTATAAGTTTGTAAATCAGCAGTTTTCTGCTCTTTCAAAACCTGTTCCAACTGTTTGTAAAGTGCCTCGATTCGGTCGTAGTATTTTTCAAATTCTGCCACTTCTTTCAAGTCGGCCATCGCCTCTTCGGTTTCGGTGGTGTATTCGTAATTCTTGTTTTTGAGGAAATCCACAAACTCTTGATAAAGTTCGTCATCTACTCTGAACTGATCCGCCGGCGGAATCATGGTGTGTTCGGCGTGGTACTGGTTGCAGAAGTCGAAAACGAGATGGTTGAGAATGAGGGCGGTAAGCACGTTGCTGGCATAAACGTCGGGCGTGATGACATCGGGTTCGATGCCGCCCTTGTCATACACGGTACGGCCGTTTTTGGTTTTGTAGGCGACGGCGAGCGAGTCGGGAATGACGGCGTGCGACTGCGTGGAGTCCTTGCTGAAGTATTCGATTTTCTGCACGCAGCGACCGCTGGGAATGTAGTATTTGGAAACGGTGAGTTTCATGGATGAGTTGAAACTGAGAGGCACTACATTCTGTACCAAACCTTTACCAAAACTCTTCTTTCCAATGATTACGCCGCGGTCCAAGTCTTGGAATGCGCCGGAAACGATTTCGGATGCGGAGGCACTGTTCTCATTCACGATGACAACAACGGGAATCTCTTTGTCGGTGACGGGCGCGGGGGTGCGGAAGGTGTTGTTTTGCGCTTCCAGTTTGCCTTTCGTGGTGACAATGACCGTGTTTTGGTCAACAAAGATGTTCATGATCTTGACGGCTTCTTGGAGCAGACCGCCACCGTTGTTGCGCAGGTCGAAGATGAGCGCCTTCATGCCCTTGGTTTTCAGCTCGTTGAAGGCGTCCTTCACCTCTTTGCTCGCCTTGTCGGTAAACTGGTCGAGTTTGATGTAGCCGATGTTGTCGTCCACCATCCCGTAATAGGGAACGGTGGGAAGTTGAACCTCTTCACGCTGGATGTTGAAGGTGAGGGTTTTGTTCTTGCTCGGACGGAAGATTTCGAGGGTGACGGTGGTGCCGGGCTGTCCGCGCATAGCGGTGCTCACGTCGGTGGAGTTTTTGCCGGCAACGCTTTTGCCATCAATCTTCTGGATGATGTCGCCTGCCAGCAGCCCGGCCTTATGGGCAGGGCAGTCTTCATAGATTTCGGAGATGGCGACCCTGTCTTTGTCGTATTGCTGAATCAGCGCGCCGATGCCGCCGTACTGACCGGAGGTGAGCATCTTTACATCCTCGATTTCGTTTTCGGTGTAATAGACCGTGTAGGGGTCGAGGGTTTCGAGCATGGCGTCGATGGCGGTTTTGGTGAGGTCTCCGGGCGTGATTTCGTCGGCATATTTGGCGTTCAGTTCACGCAAAATCGTCACGAAGATATCAACGTTTTTGGCGATTTCAAAGTCGTTTTGCGCCTGTGCGGGGAGAAGGGTCAGGGCGACCAGCAGCGCCAGTGCGGCACATTTTGCTTTGTGAGTCAGAAAAGAGTGCAATTTATTCATTTTTAATATATTAAGGAACAGGATCATAACCACTGCCGCCCCACGGATTGCATGAAAGCACGCGCTTTATGGTGAGCCAGCTGCCCTTGAAGGGACCGTGTTTTTTGAGTGCTTCGATGCCGTAGTTGGAACAAGTGGGTGTGTAACGACACGCGCGGCCTATCAACGGCGACAACGTCCACTGATAAATCTTGATGAAGAAAATCAGCAGATATGCCAACCCTTTTTTGAAGTATGCGTATGCCTTTTTCATGAAGCCCTATGCTTGTTGAACTTTTGTTAAACGATTTAGGACTTCAATTATTTTATTTTCTACCAAATTATAGGGTAAAATTTCGTTGGTGACGTAGCAGATGCAGATTTGGAGCCGTTGGCCGGAGGCGCGGAAGACGGGGTCCAGCAGTTGACGCTGGTTTTTGCGGTAGGCCTCGCGGATGAGGCGTTTCATGCGGTTGCGGTCCACGGCGTGTTTGAAATAGCGTTTGGAAACGCTAATAACCAACTGATTTACAGAACTTTCATCTGTAATCGGTTTGATTTGGTAAAAACATTTAAGAGGGTAGCAGAAAAACTTTTGCTTTTTCCGTATGAGGTTTTCGATTTCCACCTCGGAACAGAGGCGCTCTTTTTTCGAAAATGTAAATCTCTGGATATTAGCGTTTTCTGGTTGCATTGACTTTCAGGAAGGCGTCCAACGCGGTAGAGAGGGACGGGTTTTGGGCGGTACCGGCTTCCACATTGAGGGTGAAACCAGCGTCTTTGACGGCTTGGCAGGCCGGCGCTCCGAGCGCACCGATGGCGATGTCTTCGCCCTGCTCAAAGTCGGGATAATTGGCTTTGAGTGAGAGAATTCCAGACGGGCTGAAGAAAATAATCATATCGTATTTGGTGATATCAATCGACGCCTTGAGGTCGGCAGGAACGGTTTTGAAGATGACGGCCTGCGTGTATTTGATGTCGTGTTCTTTGAAAAATTCCACGTATTGGGTGCCCATAGAGTCCGCGCCGCAGGGAAGAAGGTAGTTCTGGTCGGGATTCTTGAGAAAGAGGTCGAACACGCCTTTCGGGTTGTTGTTTTTGTTAAAAAAGATTTTACGTTTGCGGAACTGGATGTATTTCTGAAGATAAAAGGCAACCTGGTCGGTGGTGCAGAAGTACTTCATGTCTTCGGAAAGTTCAATGCGAAGCTCTTTCACCAAGCTGAAAAAGTAATCAACGGTAGTCTTACTGGAGAAAACGACGGCATCATGAGCGGGGATGCTGACATGCGTTTCACGAAATTCACGTGAGGAAACGCCCTCAATACGGAAGAACTTGAAAAAGTCGATGTTGATGCTGTATTTTTTGGTGAGTTCAGCATAAGGAGATTTGTCAAATTCTGCCGGGGCGTTCTGTGAAACCAGGATGTTTTTTACTTTCATATCCGCAATTCGAATTATAAAAAAATAATACTAAATCGTTAATTATGAGATATTTGTAAGTATCTTTAGGATAATGAGATAGGGTAGAATTTCAAGGGTGCAAAAATACAAAAAAAATTGAAACAGATTGAGCTGGCCCGATTTTAAATGTAGGGTTTGATAGAGCATCATGAGGTAGGAGGTGAGAAAGAAGGGAATGTAGAAGAAAAGGCAGGAAAACCAGCCGGTATAGACGGTGATCATGAGGATGGGAAGCAGGGCGAGAGAGTTGCAGACTTGATAGAAGAATTTGTTCTGTTTGAAGTTGTTGCGGTCTTCGGGGCATTCGAAGATGCCGGTGAGGAAGAAGACGTTGATGCGTTTGAGGGTGTAGTCGGTGGCACAAACGGCGGCGCAGGTGAGCCAAAGCAACGGCGCACTGAAGTGCGCGGCAACGGGTGCGGCAAAGTGACTGATGAGCAGGTAGAAGAGGATGCCTTGGGTGAGGAAAACGTAGGTGAGGAGGAATGCGTAGATCCATTCGCCGAGGGGCTTGCTTTCACGAAGCAGCTGAGAACGGCTGCGGGCGGAAAAAAGCGCGCGGATGATGAGCGAAAACTTACGCCGCCCGTTGACAATGATGAGGGTGATGAGTATCAGCAACCCGAAAAACAGGATCGTCAGCCAGTCGGTATCGTTGCCGTTTTGTGGCAACGCGCGCGGCGTGATGTTAAGCATGTTTTTGTAAATTACTGATAGTAAACTCATTACAAAAATGTGGACAAATCCATTTTGAATTTGCAAAAATACAAGAAAAAAAATTTCTGCTAAGTAGTTTTACAATTAAAAAAAGTTGTATTTTTGCAGCCTCAAAAAACACCGATGCCCAGGTGGCGGAATAGGTAGACGCGTCGGTCTCAAAAACCGATGAGGTAACACTCGTGCCGGTTCGATCCCGGCCCCGGGTACAAAAGCTCGAATCATCAGATTCGAGCTTTTTTTTGTGGCTATGCCTTGCCCGTCTATGGTAAGCAAAAGTAAAAAGCCACCCACCGCGAAAAGCCCTGTTATATGCTACAAATGGGAAATTCGGATTGGGTGATTTCGGTTAGTGATTTTTTTTGTGGACAACTTGTGTCAATTGCACTTTTTCAAGATTATTTTACATTTTTTCCTTTAAAAATTGCTATTTTTGCAACTTAAAAAATCATTTTTTTCAAATTATGAGCATTGAAGAATTATCTCGTAAAACTACTGTAAACATACAGGAAAAGGCCAATCTTATATGGGCGATTGCCGATAAACTTGTAGGAACATACAAACCGCACGAATACGGAAACGTGGTGCTGCCGATGTGCGTCATCAAGCGTTTCAGCGACGTGCTCGCATCCACCAAGCAGCAGGTATTGGATACCAATGCCCAATTGGACAAGCGCGGCATTGCTGTCAAGGCGGGTTTCCTCACCAAAGCATCGGGTTACGATTTCTATAACCTCTCACCCTTCACTTTGGAAGGTTTGCTCTCCGATGCCGACAACATCGCCGACAACTTTCGCTCTTATCTCAACCACTTCTCCACCAATGTGATTGACATTTTGGAAAAGTTTGATTTCGACAAGGAAATTACCAAACTCGACAACAACGGCATATTATATAATGTAATTCAGGAGTTCTGTTCCAAGAAGGCGTATATGGGTTTGGATGCGATTTCGGCTGTGGATATGGGTTACATATTCGAGGAGTTGGTACGCAAATTCTCTGAAAGTTACGACGAGCAGGCGGGAGCGCACTTCACCGCCCGCGACATCATCTACCTGATGGCAGAACTGTTGGTCGCACCGCAGAAAACGAGTTTGAATGAGGAAGGCATCACCGCCACGATGTACGATATGGCGATGGGCACTTCGCAAATGCTCGACTGCCTTTCAGAGAAACTCCACGAGATTGACCCTGATGCCAACCTCACGGAATTCGGTCAGGAACTCAACGAACAGACCTTCGCCATTGCCAAGGCGAATATGCTCATCAAAGGAGGCAATGCCGAGAATATGAAGCACGGCAACACCCTTTCCAACGATATGTTCGAGGACTTCACCTTCGACTACATCATCTCCAATCCGCCCTTCGGCATTGAGTGGAAGAACGAAAAGGCGAAGGTGGAGGAAGAACACAAGAAGGGCGAATACGGTCGCTTCGGTGCTGGACTCCCCGCCATTGGCGACAGTCAGCAGTTGTTTGTTTTGAACGGTGTCGCCAAGTTGAAGGAGAACGGTCGTATGGCGATTATCCAGAACGGCTCCCCGCTGTTCAAGGGCGATGCGGGAAGCGGCGAAAGCAACATACGCGGCTATCTGTTGGAGAACGACTGGTTGGAGGCGATTGTGCAGATTCCAAACGATATGTTCTATAACACTGGTATCGCCACCTACATTTGGATTGTCACCAAGGACAAGTCCGCCGACCGTGCAGGCAAGGTGCAGTTGATTGATGCGAGCAAGTGCAGCGTGAAGCGCAGAAAACCGCTGGGCAACAAGCGCAACGAGTTTGACGAGAATTGCATCGCCCTGATAACGAAGGCCTACAATGCCTTTGCCAACGACACCTACACCGATGGCGATTTGGTGGTGGAAAGCAAGGTGAAGGACAACGACGATTTCAAATTCCGCAAAGTACAGGTGGAATTTCCATCCGAGAAAGCAAGTGATGACAAGAAGGCGAAACCCGAAAAGGACACCGAGATTATTCCGTGGAAGGAAGACGTGCAGGCGTATATGGAGAAGAACGTGCTTCCGTTCCAACCACAAGCGAAGATAGTGGAGAAGCAGACCAAGATTGGTTACGAAATCCCGTTCACGAGGGAGTTCTACAAGTACATTCCGTTGGAACCCAGCGAGAATATCTTTGCCAAGCTGAAGGATTTGGAAGCCAAGGAAACCGAATTGATGAACAAAATATTGGGATAGCGGTATGGATTTGAATAGATTGATAGAAGTATTGACCGAACGCTACAAGGCTAATCACGAGAAAATTTCTTTGCCCGCACCATACGCCGTGCCGTTGTTTGCTGAGCCAACCGAAAAACAACTTGAGCAATTGAAATTGGGAGATGGCAACCCGATTGCCGAGATGCACCAAATCAATTCCTCCACTGGACTTGCATTCAACTATTACAAATTGTATGAACTTGAGATTAGAAAGCGTCATAACTGCTTTGAAGTCAATTTTGAGGATAAAGTGGCAAAACCATTGAGAATAAGGGGAGGAAGAAAAGCGAACTTGGATGTGTCGTACTCGTTGGATGGCACACAATATTATATTGAAAGCAAATTCCTTGAACCCTATTACAGCGAGTGCAAGCACAACACCTGTTCGTACTACAACAAAGACAAACAAGGCAATGACGTTGACAATTACAAGTTTTCCAAAAAAGAAGAAGAAACGGCATTGTGGTTAGAATTGTCGGAACACGAAACGGCATTGTGGTTAGAATTGTCGGAACACGAAAAGGCATTGTGGTTAGAATTGTTGGAACACGAAAAGGCATTGTGGTTAGAATTGTTGGAACACGAAAAGGATTTTCAATATTACGACTTTCCTCAACTTTATCGGCATTTGCTGGCAATACGCCGCGAGCATAACAAACAAGGAAAAGTAGTACTGCAAAGCGTGTCGTGGAAGATGACTGACACTTTCAAAGAGAAGTATGAATTGAAGGAAGACGATGAAAAAATGCTGAACACATTGGACGTTGAACGGCAGAAAGCAGAAGAATTGTTCAAAGGTTTCTTGAATGAGATAGGTTGGACTGATTGCCACTTTGAAATGAAATATTACAATGATATGTTGGAGGCAATTAAGGATGCGCCAAAATACCAAGAGTTCTGTAAACAATATTTTTTGGATTAGACTATGGCAGCAACAAAATATAAAGACAGCGGCATCCCGTGGATTGGATTGATTCCGGAGGATTGGGAAGTAAAAAGATTAAAACATATTGCAAATAAAATCACCAAGGGAAATGGAATAACCAAAGAAGAAGTTTTTGCTGATGGCGAGACCCCTTGTGTTAGATATGGAGAAATCTATTCTAAATATGAAAATTCATTTTCCCAATGCTTCTCGAGAACCAGGAAAGAAAACCTTTCGGCCTTGCATTTTTTTCATTATGGCGATATTTTGTGTGCAGGAACTGGGGAATTAGTTGAAGAGATAGGTAAAAGTATTATCTATCTTGGAAATGAAAATTGTCTAGCAGGTGGAGATATTATCATTTTATCGCCCAATCAAAATCCTATTTTTTTGAATTTTGCATTAAATTCAAAATATGTTCAAAGCCAAAAAAGTTGTGGAAAAGCGAAATTGAAAGTTGTCCACATTTCAGCTTCTGATATAGGAAATCTACTTATTGCTCTTCCCCCTCTCCCCACGCAGCAGCGCATTGCCGACTTTCTTGACCGCAAGTGTGCCGAGATTGACGAACTCGCCGCCTTGCAGGAGACGATGATTGCCGAACTCAAACGCTACAAGCAGTCGGTTATCACAGAGGCAGTCACCAAAGGACTTGACCCCGATGTGCCGATGAAGGACAGCGGCGTGGAATGGATTGGGGAGGTGCCGGAAGGGTGGGAAGTGTGTAGGTTGAAAGATATTTTGAAAAGACCGTTACAATATGGCGCTAACGAAAGTGGAATACCATACAATGAAGAACTACCAAGATATGTTAGAATAACAGATATTTTAGAGAATTCCCTCCGCGAAGATTTAATAAAACAGTCATTATCAGAAGAACAGGCAGCTGGTTATATTCTTGAAGATAATGACATACTTTTTGCCAGAAGCGGCGGTACGGTTGGGAAGGCATTTATCTATAAACAGAAATATGGAAGGTGTGCTTTTGCTGGTTATTTGATTAAAGCAGCAATTGAAAAAGGTGATGCTCAATTCATATATTATTATACGCAATCCCACTGCTATGAAGAATGGAAACGAAGAATATTCATACAAGCAACCATACAAAACATTGGGGCAGACAGATATTCCATTATGGAATTACCTATTCCCCCACTCACCGAACAGCAAGCGATTGCGGATTACTTGGACGAGAAGTGCAGTGAGATTGACGAGCTGATTGCCATTAAGCAGCAGAAGATTGAGCAACTGAAAGAATACAAGAAATCCGTCATTTTTGAGTATGTGACGGGAAAAAAGGAGGTGAAAGAATGATTCAAGCATATTTCAAAGGGAAACTGGTCATTCAAGACAATTGCATCAAGAAGAACGAGGACTTCAAAACATCTTCATCCATCGGATTGCTTCAATATCTGCCGGACGATATTTTCTGGAGAATACTCCGTAATAGTTGTGTCGGTTTCAACACAAAGGATTTTGGGAAGATTGAGTCTTTTAATTTTTGGGCGCACACGGATGCGACAGACACAACCAACAACCAACTTGTTGAACCCGACGTATGGATTGAAACGGAAAAGTATGACGTTATTATCGAAGCGAAAATAGGAGATATTGTTGGACAAACCAAAGGGCAATGGGCAAAAGAAATCCAATCCATAATTAACGAACAAAATAACAATGACAGTTCCAAACCCATAATCTTGATTGCATTAGGAGGCAATGAGAATATGCAGAACGATGAAGTAATGGATTGCCCTATCTATAAAGCGAGTTGGTACAACTTGTTGAATGCCATTGTCAATGAACGAAACAACCAAGATGAAAATGGAAATGTTTGCCGTGTTTTGGATGATGTGATTGAAATGTTCGCTCGGCAAGGGGTGATGAAGATAGATTGGTTCAACACGTTACCAATCATACGAATTCAAGAAAACGCATTAGAACTTTGGGGGAAATGTACAAACAAATCCTCCATCGGATTTGCAATGCTAACACAAATGAATATTAACGAAACAATCATACAAAAATGGAAACCAATCAATTAACGGAAGAACAATTGAAAGTTGCTTTTTGTGAGGTCAGAAAGGCACATCGACTTATTTATGAATACCAACGCCGAATGCAGGATTTGACTTGGTTCATCAAGAACAAACTAGGATTTGACCAGTATACGGGATGGAAAAAATTTTCCTATCCGCTAAATTCAAGACACACTATCAGAGTGGATAATTGGTCTTGGGATTGGATTTACACTTATATGTACGAATACCATTTAGGTGAACAATCAAATAAAAAGAATGAAAACTCGTGGAAGTGTTCTGTTATTCAAATATCGGACACTGGATTCTTTAAAAAACAAAAAGATGGTGCCGAACACACCCAAGTGAATACATTCGCACCTGCCGATGAATCAGAAAGCAAACTTATCTTTTATCTTTCAGTGTCCCCCAAAAAAACAAAAAATCATATCTGGAATCCAGATGGAATAATTGAAAAATATGCTGATAAAGAGGGTGGGTACACAATAAAAAACGATACTAAAACGCAAATCGTATTTTCGGTTTCTATGACAAAATTCGTCAATGAGGAAGCAACGATGCAGATACTCCGAGATTTCGTAAAATATTGCAATGACAATGCTGGTACGGATTTGAAAATTCAAGAATAATCACTATGCAAACAAAGGAAAAGAACTTCGAGCAACTAAAAGAATACAAGAAATCCGTCATTTTTGAATATGTGACGGGAAAGATGAAAGTGGAAAGATGAAAGTGGAAAGATGAAAGTGGAAAGTTCTCCGTTTCCCGTTTTCCACTTTTTAACTTAACAAAGTCCGTCATTTTCGAGTACGTGACGGGAAAAAAGGAGGTCTTATAATTGAAACTTTAATATTGAAAATATGAAAGGCAAATTATTGTTATTATTGGCATTATGTTGCGTTCTATGCTCTTGTGAATCCAGTCGAGAAAAGAAAGCTATTCAAATCTGCCAGGAGACAAAAATCCAAGTTTCTTTGTCACAGGAGGAGAACAACATTGACGACCCACTGACGCTATTAGTGACAAAAATCGGATTCTCCTTGCTAGGATTGGATCTGGAAACCTCTACGTGGCTGGATTTCGCAAATATGGTGGCGGAGCAAAGTCCTAACGAAAAGTTCCACTGGATGGCAAAGGCAACTGACACCAAGAATGTGTATCAAGTTGGATTTGTAAACGAAGAGAATTGGGGACATTTTTGGGAAGTGAATATCAAAGAAAAAACGGTTATGCACCTAAACCAAAAGGAATACAAGTCAAGGGAATATGGTCACTCACGATTAGATAAGGATGCCCCGTTCAAGATTACAGATATTGCCGCCGACACCTTGATGCTATCGAATGAAGGTGTTTCCTATAAAATCCAAGGAAAAGTGGTCAATCATACGGGAAAATCCATCAGCCACGCGGATATGAGTGGTAGTCTGAAGGTTATTTTCGAGAATAAGACCGAGGAAGTAACCAATAGATATTCCAAGAACCATAAGATTTTGAAAAAAGAGGTGTCGGAATCCCATCCTTGGAAAGACGGGGAGGCCATTGAGTTTACCGTGATTACGAGCGAAATCAAGCAAATCTATTTGGATTACGACCCGCAATATGTTTTCTTTACGATAGAGATGACGGCGAGCGACCCAATCGGGTATTCATACAACAAGGCGATATATGAAGAGGATATGAAAGGTAGATGGAATGCCATTAGAAAATAATAGGAAATTATGGAAACCAAGGAAAAGAACTTTGAGACATTGAAGGAGTACAAGAAATCCGTCATATTTGAGTATATGACGGGGAAAGAAGGAAATATAGAAATAATTTAACGAGGAAATAGTTATGGAAAAATCAAAAAGTGTGCTAATTAAAAGTAGAAGAGAAGTTGAAAAAACGATCAATAACTATATTGATAAGGGAAATAATATCCTTCGGTATTTTAACAAAGATAATTTTAGTAGTTGGCGTTCTTATATGAGTGAATTTTTGAAACAAGCATTTGATAACCCCGAAAATGAATATAAGAAGTCTTTTGACAGCGCAGGTGTTCCATTTATGTACACTAACCTCACAGATTTCCACCAAGTTGCTATTGACGAATTAAATGCAAAGATTTTGAATTTAAGTAACTTAAAACAAAAATTGGAACTTATTCCGTGTGAGGTAAAAGAAGATATGAATACCGTTATTAAATGTGATTCAAAAAGGATTTTTATTGTACACGGTCACGATACAGCATTAAAAGTAACAGTCGCGCGCATATTGGAAAAATTAGACTTGGAACCCGTAATTCTCCACGAACAAAAGAATAATGGTAAAACAATTATTGAAAAATTCGAGAGTAATGCAGATAATTGCGGTTTTGCTGTTATCCTATTGACTGCTGACGATTGGGGATATCCCGAAGAAAAAAAAGACGATTCAAAAAGACATCGTGCAAGGCAGAATGTTGTTTTTGAGATGGGCTTTTTTATGGGGAAACTTGGTCGTGATAGAGTGTTCCTTTTATTGGATAATGATGTTGAAAAACCTGGCGATTTGGATGGCATTATATATCATCCTACAAATAACGAAACTTGGAAATATGATTTAGTGAAGGAACTGAAATCAAGCGGATATAATGTCGATGCTAATAAATTATTATAAATCCGATGTGTTCGTGTGTAACGGTGAAAAGGAAATAGAAAACATAATAATTATAATTTGTTCAATATGATTATAGGAATTGATAGTTATAAAGGTGTAAATGGATTTACAGACAATGAAATCAATGAAATGTGCTCTTTTTTACAAGGTGCAGTTTATTGTTGGTGTAAAAACCGCAAAGATGAATGGTTTGTAGCAAGAGACCTGATAGGCGGGGATAATTATTTTTGGGAAGGTACACCTCTTATGCGGTTATATGAATACTATCTCAATGATGAGCAAGACAATGGTGAGTATGCCGTTGAAGAAGCGGGAAAGGCGGCAGGTCGTTTATTAAAAAAAGTTCTTTTTGAAGATAAACGTGTTTTTGAAACCCAAGAAGGTTATACCAGAATGTATCGCTGGACGGGAGAAGAATAACATCACACTATTTCAAAATAAAGTCAGTGTAAGAATTTCATAATCAGAAAAGATGCAAAGGAGACTTTTACTTTTATGTAATCCAGGATATGAAGAGTGTGGAAATTATGTTCCACAGGCTATTAAAATAATTGAAGCATATAAACAATATTTTCAAAGTTCAGTTGGGGGAGTGTGGTGTGACGATGAAATAGATGAAATGCCAAAACACCTTATTGGAATGGGACAAAATTATTGGCTTGCCAAAAAAATTGAACAATACGACAAATTGGATTACTCAATAATTGTTTTTATTGGTCACGGAGGTTCTTTTGACAATTCAGATTATATTCAACTTTCAGGCGGAAAAGTGTTTGCAATAAAAGATTTGTATAGGAATGAAAATACGATAAAAAGAACTATTATAATTGACTCTTGTAGAAGTTACATTGAACCAAATATTTTTAATTTACTTTTAGAAACGCTTGAAAAAAACACCGAGGATTGCAGATATTTATACGATGAGATTATTAAAGATGCCGAGCTTCATTGTGAACTTTTACAAAGTACTCAATATGGAGAACTCGCTAAAACAACAGAAACTGGCAGTGTTTTTTCGGATGCTTTTTTCAATGTGCTAAAAAAGAACATATCTCTTTGGAAAACAGAGGCATTATCTAATCCTGAAAAACAGGTCGTCAAAACAATACAGGACATACTTGACCCAATAAGAACAGAAATGTCGATATATGGACAAGTCCCACAATACACCAGCAAATCACATTCTCATTTTCCAATTTTTGCTGTTAAAAGAGAAAGTGTTTTGATATAGTAAGTTGCTTTTTCAGATAGAATTATAACTATGCAAACAAAGGAAAAAAACTTCGAGGCAGACATAGAGCATTACCTGCTCAACTATGGCGGATATATCAAGGGCAACCAAAGCACCTACGACAAGAAACGGGCGATTGATATGCCCGTGCTGTTGCAGTTCATTCAGACCACGCAACCAAAGGTCTGGCAACGCTATGTGAACCTCTATGGAGACAAGTCGGCAGACCAACTCTACAAGGTGTTCCAATCGGATGTCGCCTAATACGGATTGGTTCACGTTCTGCGTAACGGTGTCAAGCAAATCTATTTGGATTACGACCCGCAATATGTTTTCTTTACGATAGAGATGACGGCGAGCGACCCAATCGGGTATTCATACAACAAGGCGATATATGAAGAGGATATGAAAGGTAGATGGAATGCCATTAGAAAATAATAGGAAATTATGGAAACCAAGGAAAAGAACTTTGAGACATTGAAGGAATACAAGAAGTCCGTCATCTTTGAGTATGTGACGGGAAAGAGAGAAGTGGAGTAATGATGGATGTATTCACTTTAAAGCGAATTATATTTACTAAAAAATGAGCATAAATAGTATAGATGATTTGAGGTTTTCTGAGAATGCCTATTTTTATAAAAGGAATGGAGCACCTTTTACAAATAATAATATTGAAAAAATGTTCGCTGAAATCACTAGCGATAGTACTCGTTGTTTTTTAGTTAATATTGTGCGGGATAGTGTTTTATCTGATGTGGAATATTCCATAAGAGTTTTTAAAACGAACAAGAAAAAGCCATCCTTTATTAATCAGTACGACGAGTATTGGACAGAGCAAAAGATAGGATATTTCATTTTTATTGAATACCAAGAACACGTTGCTATCTTAAAAAAATATGCTTCAATTCCCAAAGAGATTAATGAAAAACTAGATCCAATTGACTATAATTCTCTTGTGAATATGTTTACTAAATCGGATACGAATTTTCGTAAAATCACATTGCAGAATCTTGATGGCTCTGATTACGCATTGAGGAACAAAAGTTTTGAATCATTAGATTTGAGGAACAATATATCTCCAATAGGTTCTAATCGATATTATATCCGTTCAGTAAATGGAAATAATGGGAACGACAAATTTTCCGTTTCTCCAAATTCTTCTCGAATAAACGAATATATTTCAAGCAAAACAATTACAGAACTATGTGAATGGGTGAAAATGACTGTTGATAGAATTAATTCTATTTGTACAAGTCAAGACAGTTTTCTTTCTGTTTTCGCAGAACCTGTTAATTTTCCGACAACGAATTCGGCACTTGAGCCATCTTCGATATTGATTTTTTATAGCAAAATTCTTGAAATTGCAGAAAATGAAGACACGAAAATATTCCACCGAGGAAAAGAATTGACAAACAAAAGTTTGTTCTACAAATACATAGAAATGATTTCTCGTTCTTTTGATGTTTGTAAAGAGGGGAAAACTTATAGAATTCCAAATTCGTTTTTGTTTGTTAAACAACAAAAAAATGGGTACAAATTGAAAAATAAAACCTGGGATAACATTAGTTTTCAGTCTACTCCAAATGGAGAATATGATGGGACATTGTCTTCGTTCATAAATCAAAACTATCTATTCAATATTTATTTTTCAGAACTAGAATACATTTATAGTAATAATAAGTTATTTAAAGATTCCAAGCTGCTTGCAAGTAAAGGTGTTTTTCTAGAATATCTACACGAGTTAAAAGAGTTAAATAATACTGAATATGAGAAGTTCTCTTTCCAAAGAGCCCATTCCATTCAAAACGAATGGGGAACGAAAAGTATCTTCAAGGTTGTAGAAGATGAATTCCGAAACAATTATTCGTTTTTTATTTGTGATGATTTAGGAAAAGAATGGGCGGATCATATAGGCATTGGCAAGAGCAAAGTGTCTTTTTTTGTCTCCAAAAGCAAAAAATCAAAACATTCTGCTTCAGATTTTCAAGATGTGGTTGGACAAGCATTGAAAAATCTCGGTAACATGACACCCTCCCGAGCACAATTGGACAATAAAAAGTCACTATGGCTCCAAAAATATTCCCAAACAGACATTAGTAGGTTTTGGTCGTCTGATAGCAATAACAATATTGATGATGCAATTTCTCTATGGTTGGAAAATATGTACAAACCTAATTACATCAAAGAGATGTGTTTGGTTGTCGATTTTTTATCCAAAGAAGAAATAAAAAAAAATATGGAATATGCAGAACCCAAATCAGAAACGCTTCAAAGATTATGGATTATCTCATCATTCGTTCACGACTGTTTGGAATCCGGAGTGACCCCCAAAATATATTGTAAGCCATAATATAAATGCAAACCAAGGAAAAGAACTTCGAGCAAGACATTGAAACCTACCTTCTCAACGAAGGCGGCTATGTAAAAGGCGACCAAAGCAGGGAATATAATAAAATCCGGGGTCGCGGTATGTGTTTCGCTTTAGAATTTCGGGGTCACGGTATATTTTTCGTAAAAAGATTTCGGGGAAAATGTTTTTTTACTACTTTTGCAGCATAATTCTCAAATCAAATGGAGCACATATTCAAACGCAAACTATATGATAAACTGTTAGCTTGGAAGAATCTTCGTCCAGGAAAGACTGCCCTCTTGATAGAAGGAGCGCGCCGCGTAGGAAAATCCACATTGGTGACACATTTCGCCCAACAAGAATACGAGTCTTTCATCTTGATTGATTTTAATAAAGTTGGATCAGACATAAAAAGCCTCTTCGAGAATTTAATGGACCTAAATTCCATCTTTTTAAAATTACAACAAACTTACCAGACCATACTCAAACCTCGCAAATCACTTATCATTTTCGATGAAGTTCAAAAATGTCCGTTAGCACGGCAGGCCATCAAATATTTGGTTCAAGATGGGCGCTACGACTATATTGAAACGGGTTCGCTTATTAGCATTAAGAGCAGCGTCAGCGATATTACACTTCCAAGTGAGGAAGAGCGTGTCACGATGTATCCGATGGATTATGAGGAATTTTTGTGGGCGCAAGGAGATGATGCCTCCATTCCCATTCTGCAACAATTCTATCAAACAAAAACACCTTTGCAGCAAGCTCATCGTTCTGCATTGCAAAACTTCAGGCTTTACATGCTTGTCGGAGGTATGCCCCAAGCTGTTGACGAATACATATCAACAAACAACCTCAGTCTTGTAGATCAGGTCAAACGCAATATCCTACAACTATATGCTGACGATTTCAATAAAATAGACCCTTCGGGACGAATAGAAAAACTATTCCTTAATATCCCTTCACAGTTAAGCAACCAAATTTCTCGCTATCAACCATTTCCCATTGTTGGTCAAGTGGAAGACAAAAAAATGGCACAACTGCTCAAAGACCTTGAAGACAGCAAGACGGTGCTTTTCTGCTATCATTCCAATGATCCAAATGTGGGCATGTCTCTCAGCAAAGATTCCTCCCGCTACAAATTGTTTTTGGCTGACACAGGATTGTTCATCACACTTTGTTTTTGGGATAAAGATTATACAGAGAATGTCATATATGAAAAATTACTCTTCAACCGATTGGAAGCAAATTTGGGGTATGTTTATGAAAATATGGTAGCACAAATGCTTGCCGCATCAGGCAACAAGCTGTTTTATTATACATTTCCTAAGGATCCGAAACACAATTACGAAATTGACTTTCTCATATCCAAAGGCAAAAATGTCTGTCCGATTGAGGTGAAATCTTCCGGTTATCGCACACATACCTCATTAGATGCCTTCTGCGACAAATTCGCCAACCGCGTATCAGAACGATATTTGATATATACTAAAGACTTACAGCAAAGCGACAAAATCACACTTCTACCAGTTTATATGACGGGACTGATTTAACGTTTGTTGCTTTCCACATTTCACGGAATTAAAATCCACATTTCACGGAATTTCGTATTTTTGCATTCCAGATAATCTTGAAAAGATGTGAATTATTTTTATGAAGATAAAGATTTACAATAAGTTATCAGATTGAACGAAGTCGCGTAGTGCCGACGCTGTATATGACCCCATTGATATAAAAAACGATACTTATGGAAATTAGCTATACATCTTATAAAACCACCCTTCACCCGAAAGATCGGCTCAAGGAAAAAAACTTCGAGCAAGACATTGAAACCTACCTTCTCAACGAAGGCGGTTACATCAAAGGAGACCAAAGCACCTACGACAAGAAGCGGGCGATTGATATGCCCGTGCTGTTGCAGTTCATTCAGAACACACAGCCGAAGGTGTGGCAACGCTATGTGAACCTTTATGGCGAAAAGTCGAGCGACCAGCTCTACAAGGTTTTCCAACAAGATGTCGCCAACTACGGTTTGGTTCACGTCCTGCGAAACGGTATCAAGGACAGGGGCGTGGCCATCAGGTTCTGCTACTTCAAACCGAGCAGCAATCTCAATCAGGACCTGGTGGACCGCTACAACGCCAACATCCTGCAATGCACCCGGCAGTTCGCCTATTCCACGCAGAATCACAACACCCTTGATATGGTGCTTTCCGTGAACGGCATTCCCGTAATTGCCCTGGAACTGAAAAACCAGCTCACCGGACAGACGGTCGCCAATGCCAAGCATCAGTTTATGTACGACCGCGACCCGAAGGAGCTTATCTTCAACTTCAACACCCGCATTCTCGCCTACTTTGCCGTTGACCTCTACGAAGTGGCAATGACCACCCAGCTGCAAGGCGACAAAACCCGCTTCCTTCCGTTCAACCAAGGCAGCAACGGAGCGGGCAACATCGGCGACGGCGGCAATCCTGAAAATCCCAATGGCTATTCAACCTCATACCTTTGGGAACGTGTGCTGCATCGTGAGATGCTGCTATCTTTGTTGCAACGATACATCTCCAAGATTACGGAAGAAAAAATTTCTCTCGTAAAAGGCAAGCAGGAGAAGAAGAAAAAGACCTTCCTGATTTTCCCCCGCTATCACCAGTTGGACGTGGTGGAGAAACTCATTGCCGACACCAAGGCGAGCAAGGAGGGAAAGAACTATCTGTTGCAGCATTCGGCGGGCAGCGGCAAGTCCAATTCGATTGCGTGGCTGTGCTACCGTCTGGCTTCCCTTCACAACGACTTGGACAAGGAAATGTTCCAAACCGTTTTCGTGGTAACGGACAGACGAGTGCTCAACTCCCAACTTCAATCCACCATTCTTGGATTCGAGCATTTAGAAGGCCAGATTGAAACCATCACCGACAACGACAACTCCTCCAAACTCAAGGATGCCATCAACGACAAGAAGCGCATCATCATCACCACTTTGCACAGATTCCCGATTATCTATAAAGAGTTGGACGAACACATCGGCAAGAACTTCGCCATTATTGTGGATGAGGCGCACAGTTCGCAATCGGGCAAAAGTGCCGAGAAACTGAAGGCGGCATTGGCGGATACCGACGAGGCATTGAAGGAAATGGCGGAAATCGAGGAAAAAACGGAGGAGGAAATCAAGGACGAAATGGACTTGATGACCGAAACACTGCTCACGCAAGGCCAGCACAAGAACCTATACTTCTACGCCTTCACCGCCACCCCGAAGCCCAAGACTTTGGAAACTTTCGGTGTGAAGACCGCCAAAGGATACGATGCTTTTCACCACTATTCAATGCGGCAGGCCATTGACGAAGAATTTATTTTGGACGTACTTCAATTCTACACCACCATAGAAACCTCCTACGAAATTGCCAAGTCCGTTGAGGAAAATCCCGAATACGAGGAACCGCCAGCGACACGGGCGGTCAAGGCCTACCACGACAATCACGAATTTGTGGTCAATCAGATGGTGGAAGTGATGGTGGAGAAGTTCCGTGAAATCACTTTGAACAAGATTGGCGGCAACGCAAAGGCGATGGTGGTGTCGCCATCACGCGCCCACGCCGTCCGATTCTACTTTGCAATGAAAGACTATTGTAAGAAGAAGGGCTATGACGAAGTGAAACCTTTGGTTGCGTTCAGCGGCACGGTGAAGTACAACGAAACCGAATACACCGAAAGCCAAATCAACTCGGCGGACGGACAGAAGATTACGGAGGCGAAACTCCCCTTGTTCTTCGCTTCAGAAATGTACAACATTCTGATTGTAGCCGACAAATATCAGACGGGGTTCGACGAACCTTTGCTCCATACGATGTTCGTGAACAAGAAACTCAAAGGAGTGAAGGCGGTGCAGACACTTTCCCGCCTGAACCGCAGCTGCGCTGGCAAGAACGACACCTACGTTTTGGATTTCGTGAACGATACGGAAAGTATCAAGCAGTCCTTCCAACCCTTCTTCGAGGACACGCTGTTGGAGGAAGGCGTGGATGTCAATATGGTTTACAAATATCTGAACGATATCCAGCAATACCATTTGTGGAATCAGGATGACGAGGAGAAGGTTTACGGGATATACAGCACCAAGAAACAGAGCAGCACCGATATGGGCAAGTTGGCGGGGGCGTTCAAATCCATAATGGCGGCATACGAAGACCTATTGATAGAGGACAAGTTCAAAATTCGTTTCCTTATCCGCAACTTCAACCGTTTCTACGCCTATATGGCACAGGTCGTCCGCACATTTGACAAAGAGTTATACAAGACCTACGTCTTCACCGAACTGCTTTACAAGTTGCTGCCGAAGAACGCACACGAGAAGGTGGACTTGACCAACAAACTTGCCCTAATCAACAACAAGCTGACGGAAACTTTCAGCGGCAGCATTCAGTTGGAACACGGTAAGAACAAGGTCAAGGCGGAGAATGGCGGCAAGGGGGCTTTCAAGGAGGAGAAGCGTGATTTGTTGGCGAACATCATCGACAAAATCAACCTGATGTACGCAGGTCAGTTCACTGAAGCGGACAGGGTAATTGTGGAAACCATTTTCGACAGGATGAGCAAGAGCAATGCCGCATTGAAGAAGCAGGCAAAGAACACCGATGCCGCTATGTTCGCATCGGCAATCTTCCCGAAGGCGTTTCAGGAAATCGCCCAGCAGTGCTATATGGAATCAATGGACGCATTCGCCAAGCTGTTTGAGGACCCGCAATTCTACGAGAGAGTGATGAAGGAGATGGCGGAGGCAATGTATTTGCGGCTGCGAAACGGTAAGTAATTATCGTTTGAATTGATAAGGAAGGCGACCATTGATTTGGCCGCCTTTTAGTCGGTCCCAAGTCCTACGTCCCACCTCTCAATCACAATAAAAAACGGTATGTGAAGGTTGGTTCAATTTAAAAGTTTTTCGCTTTCCGTATCTTGCCTATCGCCTTTTCCAGTTCCCGCCAGTGTTCCTCCGTCATCCGGTCGGGCGTGAACAGACAAAAACCTACCGCCCCCGCCCTCAGCGAGTGACGCACCGCCACCTTCAACTCCTTCGGCGACAGCCCTAATCCTTCCGGGTCGGTCACCGTTGACCGCCCCCGCCAGTCGTGACAGATGAATAGCCCGCTGACGACGGGACGGCGCGTGCTGCGTACCGCCTCGCGCGTCACTTGCCCCACCCATCGCGCTGACTGCAAATAGAAGTCGTTGTAGTTCATCGGGAAAAACAGGTCGCACGACCAACGGCTCCACTGCTGGCGCACCATCGGCTCGGCATAACTTCCTGGACCGGGAAAGACGTCGGCACTTACCTTGAAACCTTTGTCGTGCAGCGTTTTGCAAATTGTGTCAACCAAACGGGTGATGTTGTCGCAACGGAACTGCGCCCACTCTGGAATGGTCGCGGGGTCAGTGCCTTCCGCCAATGCCGCCCTGATGTCAATGCCGGTGCGCGCCTTGAAGTCGGCACAGCAGGCATCGCAGTAGCAATAGTCTGCGCCGGGGTATTCGTGTACGTGTCCCTTCGCATCGCGCCACTCGTGCGGATTGCGCTTCTGGTACTTCTGCCACAGTCCTTCCGCCAGAATCACGTCAGCGTAACGGATGTAGTCAAGTTGCACGTAATCAACATTGGGGACACTGGCGAGTTGCAGGTATTGCTCCACCAACCACGCCACCACTTTCGGATTGTGTGGGTCAAGTGTTTGATAATAATCGACATACGCACGGTATTGCGGCACAAATGCCGACTGCCCCCAGCGGTTGACGGTGTACCAAGTGGAATCCTTGCCGCCGTGCAGCATTGTGGGAGCCCAAGCGTGGTACTCCAACCCGACTTCGTGGGCAATGGCAGCACAACGGGCGGTCTTCTGCAGGTCGAAACCGCAGTTCATGCAGATGCCCGTCAAACCGTGCTGCTTCCAAGTGACAAGCTGCGCGCGCAGACTGTCTTCCGAAACATGCTCGCGGTCCCACGAACTCCAACCATAGATTTTCACTGTCGGCTTTTGCGCAAAGGTCGGAAAACAGGTTAGCGCAAAGACAAAAAGGATAAGGGGTAAAAATCTTTTCATATACATCTATCGTCTTCTAATACAGCCATTTTCATCAATGCTGACCGTCTTTCCGTCGGCTTTGGTGACGGTGATTTCAAATTTGTGTGCGGTGGCTTCGATGGATATTTGGGCGTCGGGAGGAAGTATCGCGCGGTCTTCGCGGCTCAGTCTGAACGGTTTGAGCTGGCGGAAGTAGGTGCCGGCGGCATCGTACTGTTCGTGTTGCGTGTAGTACATCGCCCAAAGCAGTTTCTCGATGTCGCGGTCGGCGGGGAAGGGGAAGTCACTGTTGCCGGCCGTCAGCTCCGAAAAGTAAAGGTAGTTCCACCGTTCGGGCATGTGCATGTTGATTTTGCCGGTGGCGGGCCAGGTCCAGTTGTATTCGGGTACGAAGGAACCGTCGGTGTTCTGCTTGCGGACGATTCTGCCGTTGTCGGTTTGTGTCTGCCATTCCACGCGAGAAAAGCCGAGGCGCCAGTAGGTGCCGGCGTGTAGGCAAGTGTCGAAGTTGTGGGTGAGCGCTCGCTGCGGGATGGCGATTTCCAGACTCCATCCTTGGTCGGTGTCGCGGTCGTTGTTGAGCGTACCGTTGATGTGGGTGGCGAGGCGGACACCGGGTGCGTCCCACGCCACGCTGATGAACGTGCCGGACGCGGTGCGGTAGGGATGCGTGAGCAGCAGGTCGAATAGAGTGCCGATGGCGTTGACCTCCATCTCAAAGTAGTTCTGCGCATCATTGTCGGGATCGATGAAAACCTCGAAGTCGGGGTCGGCATAGACCACCTCGTCGTGCTGGGTGACGTAAGCCCACACGTTCGGCTCCTCCAGCTCGGCGGCGATGTAGAGCGTGTCGTCGGTCCACAACATACGGGCGGCGGTGCGGTAGAGCGGCAGCGGAAAGCCCTCGCCGCTGATGTCACGGAAGTCGTCGATGACGGGCGCGTTAAGCCATGCGGCTTCGTCGGGTACACCATCGATGATGATGGGCGCGGAGGCACGATAGACCACGTAGCCTTGCGGGTCGGTGAGCAGCCGACTGTAGCGTTCAACAAGCCCCTGCGCGCCTGCGCTGGCATCACACAAAATCAACAAAAACAATAGAATGCGGGCTCTTTTCATAAGGATAAATGCTGAGGAAACGGCTGACATTCAATATGTTTTTCCAAAATTGTGTAGAAATCCGTGAGGTTGACAATGTGAATTTTGTGCAAAACACGTTTAACGACTGCAAAAATACAAAAAGTTTCATTGATACTGAAAACTTGTTTTCAAACTAGTACTGTTGCGATATTTATTTTGAAGATAAAAAATCAAGCGTCAGCATGA
>JAKSMF010000060.1 GCA_024400775.1 Bacteroidales bacterium
CGATCGTCCGGGGCAGATGCCGGTACAACCGCAAATGCCTGGCATGCCTTACGGCCAGCCGATGCAGCAGGGTTACCCGCAACAGCCCTACATGCAGCAGCCGCAACCGCAATATGCACAACAACCGCAGCAGCCGCAGATGCCCGGCCAGATGCCTTTCGGCGCACCCCAAGCACCCGAATATCCGGCTGAAAGTCCTTCCGCCAACGATCTTCCCTTTTAATAACTCCGCTTTCGCATGCCGATTTTTGTTATGATTGAGATTTAGGACTTAAAACTTAGTTCATAAATCAATTAAAATCAATTGCGAACTCGCAAACTTTAAAATATATGTACGGCGTAACTAATCTGTCGGTCATCAGCATGCGTGCGGAGCCGTCGCATCGCGCAGAACTTGTATCCCAGCTGCTTTTCGGAGACGCATACTCCATCATTGAAGAAAACGCTGAATGGCTCAAGGTACGCACGTGCGACTGCGGCTACGAGGGGTGGATCGACCGCCGCCTCCACAACCCGCTGCACGAACTGGATGTGGAAGACTATCTGCACGCTGAGAAGTACGTAGTAAAAGATTACGTGCTGTTTATCAAGACGTTCGAAACCAACATGGTCTTCCCTATCTTCATCGGTTCCTCTTTCCCCTACCCTAAGGACGGCATCCTGATTTTGGGTGATTCAATCTTCATGATTGACATTCCGGAGGAGAAACCGGTAGCCCCCGTGCCCGGCGTCAGCATACAGCAGGTGAAGCTGATGCACTTCGCCGCCGCCTACCTACAGTCGCCATACCTGTGGGGCGGGCGCACCCCGGCGGGCATCGACTGCTCCGGCTTTTCGCAAGTCGTCTTCAAAAGCATCGGCGTTTCACTTCCCCGCGACGCGTCGCAGCAAGTGCTTTGCGGCACGCCCGTTGACTTTGTGGATGAGGCCCGCATCGGCGACCTCGCCTTTTTCGACAACGAAACCGGCAACATCACACACGTCGGCATTGTGTGTGGGCAGAACAAAATCATCCACTCCAGCGCCAAAGTACGCATTGACGGCCTCGACAGTACCGGCATCTTCTGCAAAGAGCAAGGCAAACATTCGCACCATTTGCGCATTATCAAACGACTGATAGACTGATGATTGGAGAGAATATCTTTCTTCGTGCGCTGGAACCGAGCGACCTTTCCCAGCTTTATGCATGGGAAAATGAACCTGCCAACTGGTTGGTGAGCAACACAACTGTGCCTTTTTCCAGATACATTCTCCAAAAATTTATCGAAAGTCCGCAGGACCTATACACCCAACGTCAGCTTCGGTTGATGGTGTGCGAAAAAGACACACAGCAGGTCGTCGGCGCCGTTGACATTTTCGACTTTGAGCCGTCGCACCAGCGCGCGGGCATCGGCATCTTGATTGCGCCTGAATTTCGCCAGCGCGGTTATGGCTTGGAAAGCATCCAGCTCGTCAAGAAATACCTGTTCGACACGATGTTGCTGCACCAAATCTATTGCAACATCATGACTGACAACAAGCACAGTATCAGCATTTTCGAGAAAGCCGGCTTTGAAATTTGCGGTTGCAAACGCGACTGGGTGCGCACATCTGACGGCTTTGTAGATGAGTACCTTTTGCAGTGCATGAACAAAAAGGAGACGCCCTCCGTTAATAAAATATAGTATTGACCAATATTGACATACCATGAAAGATAATTTGAAATTAAAAACCGTTGCTGTTGTGGATTACAGTTCGCAGGCCGAACTGATTCGCACCATTTTGGAAGATGCGGGCATTACCGCCTACATCAAAGACAACACTGTTGGCAACTTCATGTCGGTGCTCACCGGTGGCATTAAAATCCAGGTGGAATCGGCGGATGAAGCGGCCGCGCTCAAGTTCCTGGCCGAGAACCACGAAGCAGAGGGGAACGAAGAGTGGAAAAACGATGAAAATTAGGAATTAGAAATTATGAATTAGGAATTGCGCGAAGGTCGGGGTTTTGCTCTGGCTTCGCGCTTTTTTTGTTTTATGCAGCGGGCGTAGGGTTCGTGCAAAGCACGCAGCCTTTTCCGATATGGCGATTATAGAGATGAGAGATGAGAGATGGGAGATGAGAGATGAGAGATGAGAGATGAGAGATGAGAGTCCTTGTGAAATTTTTTCTTTTTTTTGTTTACCCTGTCGTTTAATTGTCTGGTAACTTGTGAATTACCATCTGCCGAAAGCGGAATTTGAAAGAGTGCGGGCTAACGGCAACAAAAAACGGACAAAGTCAACCGTTGCAGGTCGGCTTTGTCCGTGATACAGTGGGCGGAATTGCGCCGCCGCAAGATTATACGTTATCTTCTTCCGTCGTCTCCGTGGTTTCGGGAGCTTCGTTAACGTCTGGAGTCTCAACGGTTTCAATACCTTCTTCATTAACGACATCTTCGCCCTCTTCGGGTTCGTCTTCCTCACGCGGAACCTGTGTTACGGCAGCAATCACATCCTTGCCCGTCAGGTTGATGAGTTTCACGCCCTGCGTCGCGCGCCCCAACACGCGCAATGAATCCACATGCAGACGAATAGCGATGCCCGAGCGGTTGATGATCATCAAATCGTGGTCGTCTGTTACGCGTTTGATAGCAATCAGTCCACCGGTTTTGTCGGTGATATTCAAGGTCTTAACGCCCTTACCGCCACGGTTGGTCATACGATAGTCCTCCAGCAGCGAGCGCTTGCCGTAACCATTTTCGGAAACCACCAAGATATTGTCATTCGGCTCATCCACACGCACCATACCGACAACGAAGTCATCGGCGCCGGCAAGCGTGATACCACGCACGCCCATGGAGTCACGGCCGACGGCACGGACGGTGTCTTCGTTGAAACGAACCGCCTTGCCGGAATGTCCTGCCAACAACAGTTCGTTGTGGCCGGTCGTCAACTGAGCTTCCACCAAATGGTCGTCTTCGCGAATGTTGATAGCGATGATACCCATGGCGCGCGGACGGGCATAGCAGCTCAAAGCCGTCTTCTTCACGATACCCTTTTCGGTACACATCACGATAAAGTGATTTTCGCAATACTCTTTGTCTTTCAGGTCTTTAACATTGATAACGGCCTTGATTTTGTCGCCGGGTTCAATCTGGATAAGGTTCTGAACGGCACGACCTTTGAAGGTCTTCGGTCCTTCCGGAATTTCAAAGACGCGCAGCCAGTAGCAACGGCCTTTTTCCGTGAAGAACAACATATAATGGTGGTTATTAGCGATATACAGCTGTTCGGTGAAGTCGGTATCGCGGGTGCTGCTACCTTTGGAGCCGCGACCGCCGCGAGCTTGAGACTTGTATTCCGACAACGAAGTACGCTTGATGTAGCCGAGGTGCGAAATGGTGATCGCCATATCGGTGTCGGCGTAGTTGTCTTCGATGCGGAAGTCTGCCGTCTGATAGTTGATGTGGGAGCGACGCTCGTCGCCGTATTTGGCCTTGATTTCGGCCAGTTCATCTTTGATAATCTGCATCTGGAGTGACACTTCTGCAAGGATGCGCTGCAAGCGTTCGATGGTGGCCTGCAGTTCGTCGTATTCGTTTTGGAGCTTTTCTCTTTCCAAACCGGTGAGCTGACGGAGGCGCATTTCGACGATGGCGCCTGCCTGAATCTCAGAGAATCCCCACTTTGTCATCAAGCCGCTGCGGGCTTCGTCAACGGTTTTGGAAGCGCGGATATGAGCGATAATCTCATCGATGATGTCAAGCGCTTTCAGCAAACCTTCCACGATGTGTGCGCGTTCCTGTGCTTTTCGGAGTTCAAACTGGGTACGACGAATGACGATTTCGTGACGGTGTTTGACGTAGCATTCAATCAACTGCTTCAGGTTCAGCGTTTCGGGACGGCCGTTCACCAATGCCACATTGTTGATGCTGAACGATGACTGCAGCGCGGTAAGTTGGAACAACTTGTTGAGGACCACATTCGGAATCGCGTCTTTCTTCAATTCGTAAACGATACGCGTACCGTTGCGCTTGTTGGTCAGGTTTTCGATGTCGGCGATGCCGTCGATTTTGCCTTCCTTAACAAGGTCAACCGTGTGTGAAATCAAGTCAGACGGGCCAACCAGGTACGGCAGGGAGGTGACGATGATACGTGGTTTGCCGTGTTCTTCGTCGATGGTGGCGTCACCGCGCATAATGACGCGGCCACGGCCGGTATTGAAGGCATTACGCACACCGTCGTAACCATAAATCGTACAGCCTGACGGGAAGTCAGGGCCTTTGATGTACTGCATCAGCTCTTCGATAGTGATGTCGGGATTGTCGATGTAGGCGGTAATGCCGTCGCAAACCTCGCTAAGGTTGTGCGGAGCCATGTTGGTAGCCATACCGACAGCGATACCGGAGGAACCGTTGACCAACAGCGCCGGAATCTTGGCCGGCAGCACAGTCGGTTCGTCAAATTCTTCGGAGAAGTTCTTACGCATATCGACGGTGTCTTTTTCGATATCGTTGAGGAGTTCTTCTGAGCACTTGCGCAAACGGGCTTCGGTGTAACGCATAGCAGCCGGTGAGTCGCCGTCAACGGAGCCGAAGTTACCTTGACCATCGACGTACGGCAGGCGCATTGACCAATCCTGGCCCATACGCACGAGGGCGTCGTAAACGGCGGTATCACCATGCGGGTGGTACTTACCAAGCACTTCACCGACGATACGGGCGCACTTTTTGTAGGGCTTTCCAGCCACGATTCCCTGGTCCCACATAGCGTACAGAATACGTCTGTGCACCGGCTTCATACCGTCGCGCGCATCGGGAAGCGCACGGGCGACAATTACCGACATTGAGTAGTCGATATAGGCGGTCTTCATCTGATTTTCGATGTTGACCTGGATAATTCTTTCTCCTTCTGCCATTTTATTTCAATTTTTTATTACTAATTTTCTTATAATCAATAATTTAGATATAATAAACAAGAGTGCAAAGATACAACTTTTTTCAAAATAATGCGCTTTATTTCGGATTTAATCGAAAAGTTTTTTCTTTCCGACACCCCAGCGACAAATTTTCAACCCACCCTAAAAAGCGAAAATTTCGGCCCTAAAACAAGAAATTTGAAATATCCCTTGCTGACATATATTGCTTCCTATCACAAACAAGCAGCAATTATGGGCAGCAAAGCACCTATAAAACTTTGAATTTTACACACTTTTTTGGGATAGCAGCAACAACACATTGAATATTACCCCCCCTAAAATTTCCATAAAAATATCATCAAACTATTATAAATAAGAGAATAATATGTACATTTGCAGCGTCGTTTTCTTTTTGATTTTTGTTTAACGGACTTCGCAAAATTCAGAAGGACGACGCGAAATGAGTAAAAATAGAAGTCCCCTAACGACATAAAATTCACCCATTATGAAACACAACATTTTTTTCAAAACCCTCGTTCTCGCGCTGTTAGTGGCGGGAGGAGGAACATTCACAAGCTGTGTGAAACAAAAAAACTGTCAAGACACCAGAAGAACTTTCATCGTAGAAGGTGAGCTTCATTACGTATCTGACGAAGAAGCGTATTTGTTAGAGAAGCCCAGGGTGGTGTGGCATTTGGAGCCATCGGATGTCCCGTCCAAATATCAGGTAGATGGAATACTGGTACGAGCCTCAATACAAAGTCCGAGCCTAGTATTAATAGATGACGGCGATGGTATAAACCAAACTATATACAAAGTAAAATGCATTGAATCAATGGAATAAAATTCAAGATATGAAAAGATTGTCACTCTTCCTGCTGCTTTTGTCGGCCCTATCCGCTTTTGCCCAGCAGCCGCACGAGCAGACCAACGCCGGAACCGATTTCTGGGTGACGTCCTTTCATAACATTTATGACCAGACGTTTCCAGAAAGCTTTGGTGACGACATAGCGGTATTAGACTCTACCTTGCTGCAGACGGCACTCCCCGATTCGTTTCTGGATACAGCTACCGTTCAGGTTGTGGGATTGGAAGCTTGTTCTGGATGGATGGAAAATCCCGCGACGGGATGGCATGTTTCGTTTGAAGTAACGCCAGGCCAAGTTACGCAAATCGTAATCCCGGAAGAACAGATTTGCTGCTACCGCGTATCTGGCATTCAGTCCAAAGGCATTCACATCCATACGGAATGTGAATGCTGGGCGTATCTGATTACCAATAGACAGCATGGAGAGCACCAAGGCAATATGAAAATCCAATTGGCGCCAGTACATGCCTACGATGAGATTTACTTTCTCCCCGATGCCAGAGACTACATCTACGCCTATTCTTATACCACCTATTACCTTGTCGCTACGGAAGATGACACCCACATCATCGTTGATGCCCACCACCAATTTAATGGCTTTGCCGAAAGCTTCGAAAATGAACGGTATTCATTGGCGGAACATCATCCTCAGAACGAATATCTGCTGAATGCCGGCGATGTCTTGGTCATCTCCGGCATCGTTCCCGATTCCGTTTGGGAAAATCACTCCTCGGTTCGCGTACAGACCAACTGTAAGCCGGTTGCCGTATATTACAGCTATTCAAGGTTCCTCACCTTTAACGACTTTGCTTATACTAATCATAGTTATGTTGAAGAGTTTTTTGACAAATATGTCCCCAAGGCGGACGGCTCGGCGTATGTTTTTGTTTCACATAATGAGGCGTTAGGATGGATTCCCAAATGCTTTGCTGCTGACTTCGAGAATGCGGTGATTGGCACCAACAATCCGAATTTTCAATATATGGATTTGGGGGAACATTATGGATTTTTAATCTATTCATACGGCGAAAATATATGTGCTTTACTTTTTCCCGATTACCATCCCATCATCACTCAATGGCATACCAACTTTGCAGAGGTTGGGGCAGATATATTTATGAATGGTGCCGGCCTGAACGCGCCTCACGCTCCAGCAGACAGAATGGTGGGGGAGGTCATATTCCCAACCATACGCGATACGATTGCCGAGGTCAATCGTGCGGATTTGACCATTGTCGTTACCCCGTCGGGCATCAGTTCAACCTATCTGAATGGAACACTCATTCCCGCTTCGGATTTCTCTACACTTCCAGAAATTGCAGGCCGTTTCTATGTGGCTCGGCTTGCTTATTTTGGAGATAGCATTCCGTCCCTATTTCACCTGACCAATCCCAATGGATTTGCAGCTGAATTATTTGAGGATGGATTTGATATGGACCAGACAAGCCATTATGTAAATCTCATCGGTTCCGGCTGCACCTATGACCAGACTTTCGCAAATACCGAGAGCGACACGCTCCACTCCTGCATCGGCGACACTCTCCGTCTGACCACACACCTGGACTGCGGCTCGCACGCCCCGCTGATCTGGACGGTGAACGGCACCGAATATGCGCAAGACGAACTCTGGCTCCCTATTGAAGCGGAAGACACCCTGTCTGTAATATTGGTACAGAACAATTTATGCAGCCCAGACACGACGTATAGGGTTATCATTGCCGGCGGCGCGCCGCACCTCTCTCTGCCCGCCGACACCCTCGTCTGCCGCGGCGCACCCATTACCGCCCACTCCGACATGTTCGGCTTCTTCCACTGGAGCAACGGCACCGCCGACTCCACCTTCATCCCGACCGAAGAGAGTGAATACTCCGTCCGCATCGACAACGACTGCGGCTCCGACAGCGCCACCATCAACGTGCGATTCTACGACGACCCGCTGTCGGTTGACTTCGGCGACGACACCCTCCTGTGCCGCCTCGCCACCCTGCTGCTCGACGCCACACAGCAGCACCCCGCCAGCTACCTCTGGCACGACAACTCCACCAACACCACCTACACCGTCATCGACGACGGCCAGTACTGGGTGGTGGTCACCGATGACTGCGAGGGTGTGAGCGACACCATCAACGTAACCTATCTGTATGATTTCCAGGTAAATCTGGGCAACGATACGACCATCTGCTCCGAACAGCCGTTCACACTGGACGCCACCACGCCCTACAGTCACTACCTGTGGAACGACGGCACCACTTCCGCCACGCACCAGGTGACCACCTCCGGCACATACAGCGTACACGTCTATAACGCCTGCGCCGCAGCCGACGCGAGCGTGACCATCGAGGTGGAAGAGTGCGACGCCCTCTTCTTCGCACCCAGCGCCTTCACCCCGAACGGCGACGGACTGAACGACGCTTGGCGGCCCATCTTCAACCACCCGGAACGGCTGGAGAAATACGAGCTCCGCATCTTCGACCGCTGGGGACGGCTGCTGTTCGCCTCAGACAACCCCCACCAGGACTGGAGCGGCGACGACCTGCCCGTGGGCGTGTATGTTTGGATGATGGAGTACAAAGGCGCGGGCGAGGGCAGCAAAATCGTTACTGGAAATGTAACGGTGGTGCGTTAAGTTCGGTTAAACGTGGGAAGGTGGGATGAAGGGGTGAATAGGTTAAGGGATTAATTATGTACCTCATACTTCCACCATTCACCGAAGGTCCAAAAAGTTGTCAAGCCATAAACCCGCAAGACGATAAGGGACAATTCCGTTTTTATTAGTTCACGGATAAAGAAAAAGGACTCACAACGTTTGTTGTAAGTCCTTGGTGTTCAGTGGTGGGAACAACAAGATTCGAACTTGTGACCCTCTGCTTGTAAGGCAGATGCTCTGAACCAACTGAGCTATGCTCCCGTTCTCTGATTAAGAGGTTGCAAAAATACACTTTTTTTTAATCCGTGCAACGTTTTTATCAAAAAAAATTTTTATTATCGTAATTTATTGATTATAAAATAATTATTTTTTATTTAGGTAGAAGTTTGATGAACGGTATCATCATTTCCTCCATGGAAATGCCGCCATGTTGGAAGGTATCTTTGTAATAATTGACATAATGGGTGTAGTTGGTCGGGTAAGCGAGGAAGCTGCTGCCGGTGGCAAAAACGAACGATGAGGTGAGGTTTTCTTTCGGTAAGAATACTTTTTCGGGGGACCTGATTTCAAAAATGTCCTTCGAATTGCAGTCAAGGTTGCGTCCCACCTTGTAACGCAGATTGCTGTTGGTGTTTTTGTCGCCAAGGATGCGGATGGGCTTTTCAATTTTGATAGTCCCGTGGTCGGTAGTGATATAGATGGGTATCTTTTTTTCCGACAGGAATTTAACCATGTCCAACATAACCGAGTTGGCGAACCAGGTGGCGGTGACGTGGCGGTACGACTTTTCGTCGTTGGCGAGTTCGCGAATGATATCGACATCGGTACGGGCATGCGAAAGCATATCTACAAAGTTGACTACCACTACGTTAAGTGGATTATTGAGCATGTTGCGCAGATTGTCGAGCACCTTTTTCCCGAAATCGACATTTAGGATTTTTGAAAACGAGATCTTGCTGGCTTTGCCGTAACGCTTCATGTATTCCTCCAGCAGCGGTTGCTCAAACTGGTTCTTGCCGCCTTCGTCGTTCTCGTTGAGCCAGTACTGCGGATATTTTTTCGCGATTTCCGACGGCATCAGTCCGGAAAACATGGCATTGCGGGCGTAGTGCGTCGCGGTCGGTAAGATACTGTAAAACAGTGATTCGTCGTTTACGCGATAGTACGGATTGATGAGCGGAAGGATGCTTTTCCACTGGTCGAACCGGAGGTTGTCGATGACGAACAAAAAAGCGCTTTTGCCCTCTTGCAGGTCGGGGAAAAGTTTCTCTTTCAGGATGGTGTGCGAAAAAAGCGGTTTTTCGCTGCCGGTGCCGTTGAGCCATGCTTCGTAGTTTTTCGTCACGAACTTGGCAAAGCGGTTGTTGGCTTCCTCTTTCTGATCAGCAAGCATGCTGGCCACACTCGGGTCGTTGATTTTTTCCAACTCCAACTCCCAATAGACCAATTCTTTGTAAACAATTTCCCACTCTTGTAGCGAATTACTGTCGGAGATTTTGAGCGCGATGTCGCGGAATGCCTGCTGGTAGGCCTGCGTGTTCTTCTCGGTCACGATTTCGCCTTTGTTGATGTTTTTCTTGAGACACAGCAGAATCTGACTGGGATTCACAGGCTTGATGAGGTAGTCGGCGATGTCGGCGCCGATGGCATCCTCCATGATGTGCTCCTCTTCGCTTTTGGTAATCATCACCACGGGAATGTGCGGATGAACCGTCTTAATATGCTTGAGGGTTTCAATCCCGCTTAGGCCCGGCATGTTTTCATCCAAGAAGATGATATCGACATCTTCGTTATCCAAAATGTCGATGGCTTCGTTGCCGCTGACGGCGGGAACGACGTCGTAACCTTTGTTTTTCAGAAAGATAATGTGTGGTTTCAGCAGGTCGATTTCATCGTCGGCCCAAAGGATTTTCGTGCTCATACGTTTGTCTTTTCAATAAGTAACAAACGTAGAAGGCGCGTGGTTTAGTACATGGGAAGGGATTTTTTGTGGGTTTATTCGCGGATGACGGTAAAATTGTAGTCATCGACAAACTTAATCATGCGCGAGGGCTTGAAGTCGGTGGAGGCGGCGTATTGGACGGGCACACAATAATCGACCTGACTGCGGATGGCTTCGCTGATAGCCTCGAAGGTCGGCGCCGTCGGCTCACCGGAAATGTTGGCGGAAGTCGAAACCAGCGGACGGTCAAGGGCATGGATGAGCTTTTGACAGAAACTGTCTTGCACAATGCGGATGGCAATGGAGCCGTCTTCCGGAAGCATGATGTCGGGCAGGTTGTAGGCGGTTGGATAGATGTAGGTGGTCGGACGTTCGGTCATCTGCAACAAATCCCACGCAATGAGCGGCATCTTTCTCACGTACAAGGGCAGCTTGTCGGCCTTGTCGAGCAGGATGAGCATGCTGCGGCTTTCCTGACGCTTTTTGATTTCAAAGATTTTACGCACGGCATCGGCGTTGGTCGCATCACAACCGAGACCCCAGACCGTGTCAGTAGGGTACAGCAGCACTTTCCCTGCTAATAAAAGTTCCACACAACGTTTGATTTCTTCTTCCATGACATCAAATTTTGAACGCGCAAAATTACAATTTTTATTGCTGTCCGGTAAACATTTTTTCGGGATGTTTTAACTTCCGAAAATGACGGACATAGAGATGAGAGATAAGAGATGAGAGATGAGAGATGAGAGATGAGAGTTGAGAGATGAGAGTTGAAAATTATTTTCCGCAGGAAATTTTGAGGGAATTAAAAGGGAGTTCCTCTTTCCTCACTTGATTCCCGCGTGCTTGTTGGCCCAGCGTTCGGTGTAGAAGTCGTAGTACGATTTGCCGGCGGGGCGTTTGCGGTTGTACCACATCAGGTGTAGCACGGAGGGCAAGCCGATGACGAGCAGGTAGAGCGGCCCGAAGATGAGCGAATCGACAGTATGTCCGTCGGCCTCGTGGCGAATGGTGTGTTCGTCGTTTGCGCATTCCGGGCACACGAAGGCGAAATTGCCGAGCGACACACCACCCGCGCCTTTAGGCAGGTTGGCAGACAGCACAAAGCACCCGTGTCGATAATCAATTTTGTGCACATTCTTCGAGCACAGCAGCACCACCAGCGCCACCAGGTTTTGGGGCAGCTGCCAAAGGAAAGTGAGGGGGAAAAGGATATAGCGCATACGTTTGCAATTTTATTGGTGTTTTTCAAAATAAAGAAGCATGACGGTTGGTGCTGAATTCAAGTTATAAATGCATCTTTTAATGACGAATCTGAACGAAATCAGATGTGCGGAATATAGCTATTCATTGTTATTTACAACTCATTGGCTGTCAACTTGTTAATCAACTCCTTGTCGGCGTCGGTCCAGTCGAGGGTGTTCAGTTGGTCGCGACGGAGCCATTTGTGGTCAAGGTGCTCTTTGCGGTTGAAAGTGCGGTCGGCGGCATCGCAGAACCAAAACGAAAGCGTGACGATAATGTCGGGATACTCGTGTTCAAGGGTCATGTAATGCTCACGGATGGCCACTTCGTAGTCCATCTCCTCGCGCAGTTCGCGTTGCAGCGCCTGCGGTTCAGTCTCACCGGGTTCTACTTTTCCGCCCGGAAATTCCCAGCGCCGACTCGTGTATTCGTGTCTGCCTTCGGGCCGCTGCATACAGAGAATCTCGCCCTGATTTCGGATAATTGCGGCCACAACGTGATAGTGAGTTTTGTTCATCTTTTATGTAATATCTTCATTAACAATTAGTATCGGAATCCAAGCCTTTATCGTCTAATTTTCGGTTTCGTATGCGTCAACGCTGACGGACACACTCAACGCCGCCCGTACCATTGCCAGGCAGTCGTCGAGGTGCTTGCGGATGTCGCTTTCCCAAAACCGCAAAACGGTCCAGCCCTCACGCCGCAACTTCTCCGTCACCGACTGGTCGCGCGCTATGTTGCGCTCGATTTTCCCATACCAGAAATCCTGATTGGAGTGGATCCTCTTTTTCTTTTCCGCCCAGTCGCGACCGTGCCAGAACTCGCCATCGCAAAATACGGCCACCTTTTTCCCCTTGAAACAGAAGTCTGGTTTCCCGGGCACGCCCTTCGCATGCTTGCGATAGCGCAGTCCCGCATGCCATAGCGCCCGCCCCAACATCAACTCGATGCTGGTGCCCGTGCCCTTGTTGGCCTGCATACAACGCCTGCGCTGTTCCGGTGTGAGTTTATCCATTGTGCCGTTTTTTTTCAGAGCTGCAAATTTACGGCATAATTCTTGATTAGCAAGCCCTTTTTTTGGGGGGCGACTATAACAAGTTGGCACAAGTTGTTTATGCTTTGTCAGCCAGAGGCTTGCCCCAGCGGTGACACTATTTTTATGCGAATTAGAAATCAGTCATCTACAAAGACAACTTTGCACACTTGCAAGAACCATTTGTTGACCGTTTCATCGGATTGTAGCACGTGCGCTCTTGCAATAGCGTTTCGTAGGGACGTACGCTCGGTAGTCTAATGTGGGAATTGTGGAGCGCGGCTACGTCGCAAAAAAAAACGGCCGCCGAAGCAGCCGTCAGATTTCTATTGTCCGATATATTTTCGGAGTTCGTCTTTGGACGTTGAAAACGAGAAGACGTCGTTGACAAGATAATATTTGTTCTGATCAATGCAGAAGGGATATGCGAATTTGAGAAATTCAAGTTTCGTATCTTCGAAAGAGAAGACGCGGGCGATTTCGGCCAACTGCATGGCGGTCATATTCGTGCCGGGAATGGCCTGCTTGGCCAGTGCGAGCTTGTCGTCCTCGAAATCTTCTTTGGCAACCATGCGCTTGATGTTCATGAAATCAGCTTGTAAGCAGGGCGCCGGCGGAGCGGGAACTACAGCCGGTGCTGGCGTGGGCTGGCCGTGATGACCGGGCTGGTTCGGCTGGCCGTGATGACCGGGCTGGTTCGGCTGGTCGTGATGACCGGG
>JAKSMF010000061.1 GCA_024400775.1 Bacteroidales bacterium
GCGACTTCAATCAAGCGGCTTATTATGCGAAAGATGTGGAACCCCAAGCTATCGTTGCGCAGGCACGTGAGTTCCCTTTCGGTGTCGATAAACGCGTTGTGATTGTGAAAGAAGCCAAAGATTGGAAAGACTTGGAGCTCATCAAGTCATACGCTGCCCAGCCGACAGAAACCACGATTTTGGTTATCTGCTATAAATACGGCAAACTCAAGGACAGCAAGGCGTTTGAAAATGCCGTGTTTTTTGATTCTATCAAAGTGCAGGATTACAAACTCGGCGCCTGGGTGGAAGAGTGCGCCAAAGAGCACTTTTTCTCCATTTCCCGTGATTCCGCCGACCTGATTGCAGAACACATCGGCAACGACCTTTCCCGTATCGATAACGAATTCACCAAGTTGTCAATTATGCTGCCGACCGGGAGCGCCATCACCCCCGACATCATCGAGAAATACATCGGCATCAGCAACCAGTACAACGTGTTTGCTCTGCGCGACGCCATTGCCGCCCGCGATGAACTCAAGGCCTACAAAATCGTAAATGCCTTCTGCCAAAACGTCAAAAACAACTCGTTGATTCCCGTCGTTATCAACCTCTTCAACTTCTATCACTCCATGTTGAAATACCAACTCGCACCAACCAAGAATGTGGAGGAACAAAAGCAGTGCTTCGGCCCGAATCGCACAGAATATCAACTCCGCCGCGATATCGCCATCGCCTCGGGATACTCCAAACAGATTTTGGTGCGCAACATCGGCATCCTTCGCGAATTTGACGCCCGCGTGAAAGGTATTGACAGCAGCACCAGCGAAGAAGAACTTTATAAAGAATTAATATACAGACTTTTACATTAATTATGAATATCAGTAGCACTCAAAAAGACATTCAAGCCGCCGATAGCAAAATCTATAACATTTTGTGTGATTTTCAAAAGGTTGAAAAATTCCTCCCGCCACAGGTGCAGAACTGGAAAATCGAAGGCGATACCTGCCAATTCGACATTCAGGGAATTGCCTCGGTGAAGATGACCATTGTTGAAAAACAGGAATTCAGCCATCTCGCCTATCGCATGGATAACGATAAAAATATGCCGCTGTCGTTCGCTTTCGACATCAAAGGACACGGCACAAGCAGCGACCTAACACTGAACGTAAACCTGGATGTGCCGGTTTTTTTGGCTCCGATGGTGAAAGGACCCGTGCAGAAAGTTGCTGACACGATAGTTGAAAAAATCAAAATGGCGGTTGAACAAGCATAAGTTATGGAAGAAGAAACCCACATCATCCGAACTGAAAAACTGGTAAAAAAATACCGCTCGCGTACAGTCGTCAACGAGGCGAGCATCAATGTGAGCCAGGGCGAAATCGTTGGTCTGCTTGGTCCGAACGGAGCTGGCAAGACCACCTCTTTTTATATGATAGTTGGTCTGATCCGTCCGCTTTCTGGCCAGATATTTCTTGATAATGAAGACATTACAACGATGGCCATGTACAAACGCGCCCAACTCGGTATCTCCTACCTGCCGCAGGAGGCCTCCGTTTTCCGCGATATGAGCGTGGAACGAAACATCCGCGCCATCCTGCAGTTCACCGGCCGAAGCCGCGCCGAGCAGACGGAACGTCTGGAAAGTCTTCTCACCGAATTCAACCTGCATAAAGTGCGTAAGAATCTGGGGAAAAACCTCTCCGGTGGTGAACGCCGCCGTACCGAAATCGCCCGCTGTCTCGCCGCCGATCCGAAATTCATCCTGCTTGACGAGCCCTTCGCCGGCGTTGACCCGATTGCCGTGGAAGACATCCAGGAGATTGTCGCCAAACTCAAAACCAAGAATATCGGCATCCTCATCACCGACCACAACGTTCATGAGACGTTAGCCATCACCGACCGCGCCTACATTCTGCACGAAGGCACGGTTCTGCGCACTGGGACGGCGCAGGAACTCGCTGATGATGAGTTTGTTAGAAAAGTCTATTTAGGCAAAAACTTCGAACTTCGCAAATAATTCCTTCCCATGAAATTCCTCCGTCGCCTTTTGCTATCGCTGCTTACGGGCATCCTTCTTTGGCTCTCATGGCCGCCCCACGGATTCGCATTCCTGAGCTTTTTCGCATTCGTCCCGCTCTTTTGGGTGAGCGAAGAACTCACAAACGAGAAAGTCCACTCGCCCTTCTTCAGCGGAATGGGCTATTCCTACATCAGCTTCGTAGTGTGGAACGCCTGCACGACCTGGTGGGTTTGGAACAGCACGCCTGAAGGCGCCATCGCAATGATTCTGCTTAACTCGCTCTTTATGTCGATGGTTTTCGGTTGCTGGCAGCGCTTCCGCAGCCTTAACCTGCCATGGATAACAGCACCTGTCTGCTTCGTCGCCTTCTGGTGCTCATGGGAATTTCTCCACCTCAATTGGGACATCACCTGGCCGTGGCTCAACCTTGGCAACATTTTTTCCAGCTGCACCGAATTTGTGCAGTGGTACGAAATCACCGGTGCGTTCGGCGGCACCATCTGGATTCTTGTCGCCAATTTTGTGGCTGTCTTTTTACTGAAAAACCTTCGCGAAAATCGCAAAAAAAGCATTATCGCGGCAACGGCACTGTTAGCATGGATTGTGTTGCCCGCTGCCGGCTCGCTCTTCCGCTATTCCACCTATCAACTCCCGAACGACAAAACCGACAAATCCATCGAAGTTGTTGTCGTTCAACAAAATACAGATCCGTGGGAAGAACAGTACATGATGTCGAATGCGGAGCATACCGCACGTCTCCTATCCGTCGCCGGACCGTACATCACTAAAAAAACGGACTTGGTTCTCTGTTCTGAATCGGCAATGGCCAACACCGTCCTTTACGACCATTTCATTAACGGCACAGGGCGCAATAGTCAGATTTACAGCGGATTGGAAATGTTTGACACCACGATTCTGACACATTCCGACCTAAACTTCATATTCGGGGCCTCGATTTGTCGCTATTACGACCACAAGGCCTCTGAGACCGCTCGTGAAGTTCCCGCTGCCATCGGCGTTTCATACATTGACTACTATAATGCCTCAGTCTGTTACAATCGTTACGGCGTAATTGGCACCTATTATAAAAGTAAGTTGGTGCCGGGCGTGGAAAAAATGCCCTATCCCAAAATCTTCGGTTTTCTGGAAAAGTTGGCCATCGACTTAGGTGGCACGAGCGGTTCATTAGGAACCGACAGTGTGCAGCGCTGCTTCGAACTATCTGACGGGCAAGCGATTGTAGGCTGTCCAATTTGTTATGAATCGGCATACGGGGAGCATTTCGGCAAATTTGTCAGAAACGGCGCGCAAGTAATGGGCGTAATCACCAACGACGCATGGTGGGGCGAAACACCGGGCCACACACAGCACTTCCTCTTCTCGAAATTGCGCGCGGTCGAAACGCGACGCTCGGTGATGCGTGCCGCCAACACGGGCACCTCCGCCTTCATCGACGAGCGTGGCGACGTGCACCAGGCAACAAAATACGCCACCCGTACCGCCATCCACCAACGCGTCTATCTTAACGACAACCTGACCTTCTACACCCGCCACGGTGACTACCTGGCTCGTTTCTTTGCGGTGCTGGCCGGCATCATCGTGCTTTTCGCCATCACCTGGCGCATCCGCTTGATATTAAGAAGCAGGAAGCAGAAAACCGTTTTGGATCAGGAATGAGGAGTTAGGAAATAGAAATTTGCCCCCCCAAAAAAATTATAGGGGAACTGACGTAGAGACGGTGTGTACACCGTCTCCACACAATACGCACACCGTCTTCGCGCAATGCGCTCAATCGGGCGTACCATCATCTCGTAATGTCAGCAGTACATTCAAGATTACGCTTACGGATGACATCTCATGGCGGCAGTCTGCACACCAGCTTGGTTTTCAATTTCCAATTATTGCTGTCCGATAAAAGTTGAAAAAAGAGGAAAATGCTTCCGCAAGGCTTGATAAATAAGGTGTGAGAAAGAGGTTTTCAAAATACGAGCACCATTCATCTTGTAGATTTAAGTTCCGATAATAGTGATTATGGAGTTGAGAGACGAGAATTGAAAATTGAAAATTGAGCGTAAGGCAAGAAATACGCACAACGCAGCAACGGCCGATTTATCGGAACTTACTCCGGCAATGACATATAATAAAACCTGAAATAAATAAGACAAAACCGAAAATTTTGTCTTTTGTGGTTGGAATAACGTTTACCGGACAGCAATAATTTCCAATAAAAAGGCTTTCCGCTTTCAGTCTCTGTTTTCCTCAGGCGCAAGGATGGAGCTGTTGTGCTTGAGGTAACGGAGCACAAGCACGATGATGGCGACGATGAGGCAGATGATGGCGGAAGGACGGAGCCACGACATGGTGAAGAGACCTTCGGGAAGCATCCAAGCACAAAGAATAGCGCGGATGTAATCTACCAGCGTGAAACAGAGTGTGATAGCCATAAAGCCAGGATATTCGCGACGTAGCACCGACTTGAAGTGAAACGGGACATCACCCTTTTCAAACTGACGGAATTTAGGCCAAAAGGCGGGTACCGTCATTGACCAGTCAAGGTACTGTTGACCAAATTCGCGTTCCAAAAAACGCTCTTCGGCGAACATAATTCGTTCGTAATAAAGCCAATAGACCAACGAAACGACCACCAGGAACGGGAAGTCCATAATAAAGATGAGCAAACCCAACCACATCAGGTAGTTGCCGAGGTAGAGCGGGTGACGCACGATGGAATAAATCCCCTTGGTATTAAGCTGTTTAGCCACCTGTTTGCCGGTATTACGTCCGGAGGTGCCGCGCGGGGTGGCGCCGATGGTATAGGCGCGCACCGCCATGCCCGCCAGTGACACCAAGGCAGCCAAAATGGTGACAGCGATTACAGTGCCGGTTGAATACATCCAATAGTTCCAGAATGAAAAAGTACACAACAAGACAGGTGAACAGACGAGGAATACGAAAACGGGCACAACGCCTCTGTGTTTGAAAAGCCAATTACCTGATTTTTCGCAGGAATGAATTAAAGCCATGATTGGAAAAGTTATAAAAAAAACGCTCTTTCAAGCGTTTTTTGTAGTTTATAAAGAAGAAGGCAACTATTAACCTCTCTTTTCTTTGATACGTGCTTTCTTGCCGGTAAGTCCGCGGAGGTAGAAAATTCTGGAACGACGAACGACACCGCGTTTGTTGACAACAATATCAGTAATACGGGGTGAAGTGAAGGGGAAAATTCTTTCAACGCCGATACCGCCGGAGATTTTGCGGATGGTGAAGTTTTTGGTAGCGCCTGCGCCAGCGATCTGCAGAACAACGCCCTGAAAATGCTGGATACGTTCCTTAGAACCTTCAATAATCTTATAACCAACGGTGATGGTGTCACCAGCCTTAAAAGTCGGATATTCTTTCTTCTCTACGAAATTATCCTCAACATACTGAACTAATTGCTGTTTCATCTCTTATTATATTTACTTTTTTACTTCTAATTTTGAGGCTGCAAAAGTACAACTTTTTTTAATACAAAACACGCTTGCTAAATAATTTTTTACTAACAAGTTATTAAACGTCAGATTTCAGACGTTCTGCGTTTTCCGCCACCTGTAAAGCCTCTATCGTTTCCTCGATATCGCCATCCATAAAACCAATTAAGTTATACATTGTCAGGTTGATACGATGATCGGTGACACGGTTTTGCGGATAGTTGTATGTACGGATTTTCGCTGAGCGGTCGCCCGTGGAAACCATGGTCTTGCGTTTGGAGGAAATCTCGTCGAGGTATTTTTGGTATTCGCGTTCGAAGAGGCGAGTACGCAAAACGCTCATGGCCTTCTCCAGGTTGCGAATCTGGTTTTTCTCATCCTGGATGGCGACTACGATGCCGCTGGGGATGTGGGTCAGACGGACGGCGGAATAAGTTGTATTAACGCACTGACCGCCAGGACCGGACGCGCAATAGGTATCTTTGCGGATATCGCTCATTTTGAGTTCGACATCAAATTCATCGGCTTCGGGCAGCACGACGACGGAGGCAGCGGAAGTGTGCACACGGCCTTGCGCCTCGGTTTGCGGCACGCGTTGCACGCGGTGAACGCCCGACTCGTACTTCATCAAGCCGTAAACGCCATCGCCGGAGATGAGGAAAACGATTTCCTTGTATCCGCCCACGGTGCCTTCGGTCATAGAGATGACTTCCGTTTTCCAGCCTTTCTTATCGCAATAGTGCTGGTACATACGGTAAAGGTCGCCGGCGAAGATGCTGGCTTCGTCGCCACCGGTACCGGCGCGGATTTCCACCTGCGCGTTTTTGCCGTCCTGCGGGTCTTTTGGCAGCAACAGCAAACGAATGTCCTCTTCCGTCTGCTCCTTTTCCTGCGTCAGTTGGTCAAGTTCATCCTTGGCCATGGCGCGGAACTCCTCATCTTTTTCATTCGCCAGCACATCCTTGGCATTAGCGATGTTGCCGATGATGTTTTTGTATTTCTTATAGGCCTCCACCACCTGCTGCAAATCCTTGTAATCCTTGCTCAGCTTGACGTAGCGCTTCATGTCCGACATGATGTCGGGCTGCGTGATGTCTTCACCAATCTGCAGCCAGCGTTTGTAAATCTCCTCTAATTTGTCTAATAAATCGTTCATTTTCTACACACTAAAATTCGGGCTGCAAAGATACGAATAAGTTAGGAGTTGGCAAAAGGTGAAAAAAGTTTTTTACGGGGATGTTATTTTCTCAACTTTCACATGCCGATTTTCTGTTATAATTAAGACGGAAGTCGTAAGTCAAATCAATTTTCCAGCTTTGCGGAAGACATTTCCCCTTTTCAACTTTTATCGGACAGCAATAAAAAAAAGAGGGACGCCAATGGCTTCCCTCCTATGGTTATGCTAAAAGTTAACGAATTATCCTAAATAAGATTTCAGGTTTTTGCACTTTGCCTGATTCTTGAGACGGCGGATGGCCTTCTCCTTGATTTGACGTACGCGTTCTCGCGTGAGGTCGAACTTCTCACCGATTTCTTCGAGCGTCCACGGATGTTTTTGTCCGTCCAAACCGAAATAGAGTTTGATGATGTCGGCTTCGCGCTGCGGAAGAGTGGAGATGGTGCGGTTGATTTCCTGCTTCAACGATTCGTGCAAAAGTTCCTTGTCTGGCGGAAGTGAGTCTTCCGACTTCAAGACATCATACATATTGTTATCTTTATCTTGCGTCAAGGAAGCATCCATGGAAAGGTGACGTGAAGAGTTGCGCATGGAGTCTTTCACCTCGGCCTCGGTAATGTCGAGCAGAGCGGCGATTTCGTCGGCGCGGGGTTCGCGTTCATATTCCTGTTCCAGATAGGCGTATGCCTTGTTGATTTTGTTGATGGTACCAATCTTATTGAGCGGCAGACGGACGATACGGGATTGTTCGGCCAACGCCTGCAAAATTGACTGACGGATCCACCACACGGCGTAGGAGATGAACTTGAAACCACGGGTTTCATCAAAACGCTGGGCGGCCTTAATCAGACCGAGGTTGCCTTCGTTAATCAAGTCAGGAAGACTCAAGCCCTGGTTTTGATATTGCTTGGCGACAGAAACGACGAATCGCAGGTTTGCCTTAGTCAGTTTTTCCAAAGCGGCCTGGTCGCCTTCCTTAATCTTACGAGCCAATTCTACCTCTTCTTCCGCAGTAATCAACTCCACTTTTCCGATGTCATGCAAATACTTGTCGAGTGACGCTGTCTCACGGTTGGTTACCTGCTTTGTAATGTTCAGTTGTCTCATATTCAAAACTTTTTGGTGGCTTTTACGGCAATGTTTTCCATTTTGTTACAAAGAAAAACACCCTGCCGAAAAAAGTTTGCAAAAGTACACTTTTCAATTTAAATAAACGGGTGCAAAAAGCACTTTTTTTTGAAAAAAACTACTGTTTTACAACCTTAGCCGTTCCAATGACATTTCCATTACTCAAGACACGTACAAAATAGATGCCATTTTCAACATTATTCAGATTTACGACAGTGTCATCTGTGCTAATTTTATTCATTTGCAGCAATTTGCCATAAACGTCAAATATCTGAATTTCACTATTTTGTAAAGAAGTTGCTTGAGCAATATGAACATTGAACATTCCAGTTGTCGGATTCGGATAGATGGAAACGGAAGCATTTACATCGTATGCAGAAATCCCTTGCGGCTGCAGCACATTCATGGTGATTACACTGTCACAGCCGCCTGCGGTCTGAAGGCTCAATGTCTGTGTGCCTGGAGCAGTAAATTCGACACCATTCCAAACGTATGGAAATTCCGTCACATAAACCGTGTCATTCTCATAATAGGCAGTGTTTACAGCCAAGTGCATTGTCACCGTGCTGTCGCAACCGCCAATAATCGGGAAAACAGCGACCTGCGTTCCCGCTTCGGTAAATACAACACCATTCCAGGTATAGGGAAGTTCGGAAGAACAAATGGTCAAACTATCCTCGACGTCGTAAGCCGCCAAAACATCCAAGTGCATGGTAATCACGCTGTCACAACCGCTAACGGTCGGAAGGCTGACCGTCTGTACGCCTGCGCTGTCGAATTGAATGCCGTTCCATTCGTAAGGAAGTTCATTGGCGCAAACAATCTGATAATCACCCACAAAATAGCGCTGTCCCACCGTAAGATGCAGGATGGCAATACTATCGCAGCCACTTTCCATCGGACGTGTAGCTGTATGAGTACCCGATACATAATAATTTTCACCATTCCAAAAATAGGGCAGGTCATCTGGACAGACCTGAACAAATTCTTCTGAAAAATAGGCAGGAATGAAAGTGATGTTAACTTCCAAGCGTTCAGGGCTTTCCACCTGACGGCCGGCATCGTAAGAAGCGACGTAAAAGGTCGTCACCGACGTATCATTCAATACCAACATGGTATCGGTAGCCAGAACAACGGAATCAGTGGCAGAGGCATACCAACGACAAGTGGTGCCGTTGAAGCCGGGCGTTGCCGTCAGAACGGCGTTTGCGTTGGAACAGAAAGTGAAATCATGAGCCACGGCGCGAGATATATCACTGGATGCCAATTGGTTATTGTTTACAAAAGCGATTTGGTTGGCAGTACCGTCAACACCGTTTTCGCCGTTGCCGCCATTACCGCCGCGACCGCCTTGACCACCCTGGCCGCCATGACCAGCGGTGCCGGTAGAAGAGCTGCCACCGCCGTTGCCGCCAGCGCCACCGTTGCCACCTTGGCCGCCCTGACCGCCTTGTCCACCCTGGCCGGCATTGCCGACCGTGATGGTGGTATTAAGGATTGTAGGCGTCTGTGTTTCATAGCAATAGATGCCGAAGCTGGCCCCGCCGGAAGTACCGCCGGTACCACCGGTACCGCCTTCACCGCCACCGCCGCCGCCGCCGCCAGCGCCGCCACAATACTGTCCGGGAATACCGAAGACATAGTTGGTTGCGCCGCCGCCACCAGCACCACCGCCAGCGCCGCCGCCGCCAAAACCATCCGTGCCAGCAGCTCCCATAGCCGCGGGCACAAAGTATTCTGAAAACGTATAACTATTTCCAGATGAAGGAGTTATGCCATCTTGTCCATTTACACCGGCCTGGCCATTACCGCCCTGACCGCCAGCACTACTGGCCGCACCGCCGGCGCCACCTGCGCCGCCAGCACCATTGCCGCCAGCCGAACCGCCGTTACCAGCAGGAGCTCCCGCACTATGCGTAATGGAACCTTCAGAGCCATCACCGCCACGGCCACCGGCGCGGATTCCGCTGCCAGCACCATTGCCGCCAATTCCCTCATCATCGCCATCGTTGGTCCACTCGGAAAGGCCGCCGCTACCGCCGTCAGTACCACCTGCGCCAATACCACCCGCAACACCGTCTGTGCCGGGAAGACCATCCCCGCCATTACCGCTAAACAAGTGGCAATCAACAACTTGATTATTGGAAGCATCACCCGCGATGTAAAGTGCGTAAACCGTGGCGCCCTTGCCGGAAGCAGCACGATCGGCGGAGCTTGCCGATGCCACCGAAATATTCAGACGCTGCAAAATCCAGTTGGTGTCACCGATGGAACGGAAAGCGATTTTCTGACTATAATCATCCACAAATACAACAGCATCAACGGTGATTTGCGTCGGCTGACCGTTCGGCTGCCATGTGTCAGCGTCAAGGCCGCCCTCAATGATGAGGTTGGAACGCAGCTCCAGCGTAGCTGTTTCATCATAATTACCGGAAGCGGCATAAATGTGCGTGCCGTTATCGTCAGCCAAATTGAGGGCTTGTGCAAGTGTACGCACCGGAGCCGAAGCCGTGCCAGGAGCAGCATCATCGCCCTGCGGAGAGACGTAAATTTCAGTATTTTGCGCTACAACAGCAGCAATCATACACACATACAGACCCATAACGGTAAGAAATCTTCTCATTTTCAATGTTTTAGTATTTTATAAAAAACAGCGGCAAAATTACTATATTTTTGGAGATGGCGGCTTCATTTAATGAAAAATTTCCACAACTCACTGATTATCATTATTATAAATTTCTTAATAAATGTTAATGACAAATCTATTGACAAAACAAGAAAAAAATTGTAAGTTTGCACACTTTTTTATAAAAGATAATAAATAATATAAATAATTAAAAATCATAAAGATAACATGGAAAAATTGATCATCACCGCCGCTATTTGCGGAGCAGACGTAACGAAAGAACAGAATCCCGCCGTTCCTTACACGGTAGAAGAAATCGTGCGTGAAGCGAAGTCCGCCGTTGACGCTGGTGCAGCCATCGTACACTTGCACGTTCGTTTCGATGATGGCACTCCGACCCAGAGCCGCGAGCGTTTTCAGGAATGTGAGGAAGCCATTTACAAGGCATGCCCGAACGTCATTTTGATTCCCTCCACCGGAGGTGCCGTCGGCATGACTCCCGACGAACGTTTACAATCGACCGACACGACACCTATTCCGGAAATGGCGACATTGGACTGCGGCACCTGTAACTTTGGTGATGAAATTTTCGACAACACGATGCCGACGATGCGTGCATTTGGCAAGCGCATGATTGAGCGCGGCATCAAGCCCGAATACGAATGCTTTGAAATGGGCCATTTGGACACCATTTTGAACATGGCACGCAAAGGTCAGGTTCCGGGCGACCCGATGCAGTTCAACTTCGTGTTGGGTGTTCCCGGCTGTACTCCTGCGACCGTCGCCAACTTGTGCTGGTTGGTAAACGCCATTCCTGCTGGCAGCACCTGGACTGTAACGGGCATTGGCCGTCACGCTTTCCCGATGGCCGCAGCCGCCATCGCTATGGGCGGTAACGTACGTGTCGGCTTTGAAGACAACCTCAACTTGGCCAAAGGCGTTCCGGCCAAATCCAATGGCGAACTGGTTGCCAAGGTTGTCCGTCTGGCCAAAGAACTCGGTCGTGAAGTGGCTACCTCCGACGAAGCCAGAGTTATTTTGGGCCTCAAACCGAGAAAATAATTAGTTTTTGCAATTCACCCAGGCGATTCTTCACAACCTCATCTTTTTAATAACATTACTAACTTTATAAACTCAATGTCAAAAGTCGCAATTATCACCGGAGCCGACGGCGGCATGGGGCAAGAGCACGTCAAGGCGGTAGCAAATGCCGGCTACGAAGTGATTATGGCATGCCGCAATCCGCAGAAGGCACGTCCCATTTGGAAGGAACTGGTAGCCAAAACGCACAACTCCAAAATTCAAATCATCAAGTTGGACTTGTCGTCGTTTGCCAGTATCCTGGAATTTGTGGAAGAGGTCAAAAAGCAGTATGACCACATCGACCTTTTGCTCAACAACGCGGGTATGTTGGGGCATCACACGGCTGTCACCGCTGACGGCGTGGAGATGACGGTCGGGGTTAACTACCTCGGTCACTACATGTTAACGCGCCAGCTACTGCCATTGATTCCGGCGGGCTCGCGCATCGTCAACATGGTTTCGCTGACCATCCGCTACGGCAAAATCGACCACGACATTTTCGCTCCGGTGGATCAAAAACACTTCAATCGTTTCACGACCTACTCCGACTCCAAGTTGGCGTTGTTGTACTTCACGCTTGATCTGGCCGACGAGTTGAAAGCGAAGGGAATATACGTCAACTGCGCCGACCCCGGCATTGTCAGCACCAACATCATCCGTCAGGGCAATGTGGTGGTGGATAAGCTGTGCGACTGGATTTTCCGGCCCATCATCTACAAGCCGGCGAAGGGCGCCAGCACAATGCTGTATCTTGCCTTGACGCCCGGGCTTGAAGTTACCGGAAAGTGTTACGCACGCTGCAAACCCGTCAAGTTGAAACGGAAGATGATTGAGAATCCGTATCGCGCGCAACTGCACCAAAAGACGGAGGAAATCATTCAAAAAATCACTTCAAAACTAAAAAACGAGGAGCATTCCTAAGGCGCAGGCTCCTCAAAGAAGTTGCTATTATCTTATAAATCATCATGTTAAAAATAGAAAACCTACACGTTTCCATCAAAGGAAAAGAGATTTTGAAAGGGGTAAACCTTGAAATCAACAAAGGCGAAGTGCATGCCATTATGGGGCCGAACGGCACGGGCAAGAGCACGCTCGCTTCGGTCATCGCAGGCAAAGAGATGTTCGAAGTGACCGAAGGCAGCATTACCTATAACGGGAAAAACCTGCTGGAGATGTCGATTGAAGACCGCGCCCGCGAAGGCATTTTCATCGGCTTCCAATATCCGGTGGAAATTCCGGGCGTCAGCATCACGAACTTCATGAAAACCGCCATCGAGGAAATCCGTCGCTATCGTGGTCAAGAGCCCCTTACCGAACTGGAATTTCGTAAAATGATGAAAGAGAAGGCCAAAGTGGTGGAACTCACCGAAAAGTTGAGCAACCGTTCCGTCAACGAAGGCTTCTCCGGCGGCGAGAAAAAGCGCAATGAAATCTTCCAGATGGCCATGCTCGAACCGCAATTGTCCATCCTTGATGAAACCGACTCCGGTTTGGATATTGACGCGCTGCGCATCGTCGCCAACGGCGTCACCAAACTCAAATCTCCCGAAAACTCAACCGTCGTCATCACGCACTACCAACGTCTGCTCGACTACATCGTTCCCGATGTCGTCCATGTCCTTTTTGATGGTAAAATCGTCAAAACCGGCAGCAAAGAGTTAGCACTCGAGCTGGAAAAACGCGGTTACGACTGGATCAAACAAGAATACGAATCGGCTAACAAACAGTAAAATGACTTCCACAACAGACCAAGAAATTCATAACGAGTGTCTGGGCAATCTGAGCAGATGGCATTTTCAGTCGGA
>JAKSMF010000062.1 GCA_024400775.1 Bacteroidales bacterium
CTCCTGCCTGAAACCGACCGCGGTTACCGTTAGCAACGTCACCGCTCACACCGCCAACATCGCTTGGACCAACGGTGGCACCGAAACCGCTTGGACGATTGACTACAACGGCACCGAAATCGCTGCTGACAGCAATCCGTTCATCCTCACGGGCTTGGATGCAGCTACCAGCTACACTGTAAAAGTGAAAGCCAACTGTACAGAAGAAAGTGCTTCTGACTGGAGCTATACGACATCCTTCACCACGGAATGTGAAGCCAACACTACTTTCCCATACGTTCAAGACTTTGAAGCTACTACGTTCCCGCCGATTTGCTGGTTCCAAACCCGCTTGGCTGGAAGTGCTACCTCTACGGATTATGCCAATGGTGCTTGGGCACGCTATGGCTATAGCAATGGCAGCAACACTACCGCACAAGCTCAATTGCGCGACGATAGAGCTGGCAACTTGCACCAATTGATTACCGGCGCTCAGGAATTCACTTACGCTGGTGGTTATATTCTGTCTGTTGACGTTTACAGAAATACCTCCTCGTATGCCACTGAAGGTATCCGCATTTATGTAAACAATGAACCCACTGTTAATGCAAATGCCACCGAATTGGCATTCATCAGCCGCAACTACACCGTTGCCTCTACCGTTAACTCTGACATCGTTGGTGCAGAAACCGCTTCTGGTTGGTACACCTACGAATTGCCCATCACCGCTACGGGTGTGAATTACATCATCTTCCAGGGTGAATCACAGTACGGCAGTTCTACCTATATGGATAATGTAATCATTGATGAAACTCCTACCTGTCCGAAACCGACCGCAGTTACCGTTTCTAACATCACTGAAACCACTGCCGATATCGCTTGGACTGAAAACGGCACCGCTACGGAATGGACCATCGAATACAACGGCACTGAAATTACTGCCGACAGTATTCCGTTCACGCTCACTAACCTGACCAATTCTACGCTCTACACTGTAAAAGTGAAAGCCAATTGCAGCGATGATGACGAATCAGACTGGAGCACTGAAGTTTCATTCAGAACCGAATGCGGAACTATCGTTGTAACTGATGAAAATCCGTTCCTTGAAGGATTTGAAGGCTCTGACTTTGGTTGCTGGACCACTGAACAAGTTGCTGGAACCGCCAATTGGGAACTTTCAACCTCTTATGCTTCCGAAGGAAACAAGAGCGCAAAATTCCCCTGGACGACCAACGCTGAGGGCCGCTTGATTCCCCCGAGTATAGACTGGACACAATTGACAAATTCCTTTGTCAAATTCGGCCACTACCAACCTGCTTTCAGTGGTGCTGCTGATGAATTACATCTTTATTACAGAGCTTCAGCTTCTGATGACTGGACTTTGCTGCAGTCATTCACAACTCCGACCACAGGTTTTGCAGAGGAAGAAATCGCTCTTCCCAACCCGTCTGCTACATATCAGATCTGTTTCCATGGAAAAGGACTGGACAAATTGGCAATTTATGTTGACAATGTGTTTGTTGGCGCATATATTCCTTGCCTTACCCCGACCGCTGTTGTAGTGAGCAACGAAACCGAAACCAGTGCCGATGTCGATTGGACTGCCGGCAACCAAGAAACCGCTTGGAACATTCGTTACAGACCTGTCTCAAACTCAGTCTTTTGCGATTTTGAAGACGGTATGCAGGGCTGGACCACCCTCAATACTGATGGTGACGAATACGTTTTCGTCCACAGTAGTGAAAATATTGGCGAGTATGACTATACTTCATTCGGTCACAACGGCAGTAACGGCTTTGCTGTTAGCAATTCCTATATCGATTATGTGGGCGAGGTAAATGCCAACCAATACTTAGTAGCTCCCAATGCCATCACTGCCGACAGCGTTACCTCATTGAATTTCTACTATGACTTTGGCAATGATACCTATCCCGACTATTTTGAAGCTGGTATCTTCACTCAAGATCCTACGGATACAACCAACTTCACATCACTTTGGAACAGCCAAGACCGCGGCGCTGCTAACACTAATAGGAGCACCGTACGCCACACCGAACCTACCCGTTACAACAACTGGCGCGAAGTCACTATCGACCTCAGCGAATATGCAGGACAGCAGGTTTGGATTGCTTTCCATCACCAGGATTATGACAACTATGAACTTTGGCTTGATGATATCACCATCGGCGAACTTCCGAGCGAATGGACCGTTGTAGAAGGCGTTACCAATCCTTACACCATTGAAGGCCTCACCGCTAACACCACTTACGAAGTTCAAGTTCAAGCTGCTTGCTCTGAAGACGAAACTTCCGACTGGACCGCCAGCGTTGAATTCACCACGCTCGCTGCTGATACTACGGTTGAAGAACCCTGCGCTACTCCGGCCAACATCGCTGTTGAAAACAACGTCGTTACTTGGGAAAGCGAAGCTGCTAACTTCAGCATCATGATTGTTGCTAATGGTGACACCACCAATGCTACCGCAGCTGGCAACACCTACACCGTTGAAGGTCTTGAAAATGGCACCGAAGTCGTCGTCCTCGTTCAGGCCATCTGCGACGAAGACAACCTTTCCGACTGGACCGAAGGTTTCACCTTCACTTACGAAACCACTGGTATCAACAACTACAGCATCAATGTCAAAGTTTATCCGAACCCGACAACCGGCCTCATCAATGTTGACTGCGCCGCTATCAACGCTGACGTTACCGTTTACGACATGTTCGGCAAACTGATGATGACGAGCAAGATTGCCAACGAACGCACCGAACTCGATTTCAGCGCCTTCGCTCCCGGCATGTACATCGTCCGCATCGCTGACGCTAACAACTCCACCAACGTTAAAGTTGTGAAGAAATAATGCTGTGAGACCATGGATTTAAGGCACATGTCTTAAATCGTTATCTTACGAAGAAAACCCGTGGTGAATTTCACTGCGGGTTTTTTCATACACGTTTCGTGGAAACGGTGTACACACCGTCTCTACTTATCCTTTCAACGCTTCATCTTTTCCACAAGATAAGGGGTGAGATTTCCGAATGGAAAAAAACTGTATTTTTGCAATCTGAAAATCCCCCAAGCGAAATAATGAGAACCATTCGATAAATAATTATCAAACTATTATTAATTAAATATTTATTCTTATGAAAAAAGCTTTACAAACTGGTATGTCACTTCTGCTTGTGGCAGTTTGTACTTTAACGATGCCATTGAAGGCACAGGAAACTGGAACTTTCAATGGAACGGCCACGAAATCAACTCCCTACCGTAATGCGATTGTCATTGATTCTCTCAACCCGTACCACGAAGGTTTTGAATTTGGGCCTTTTGACGACTGGAGTTATGAAATCATTGCCGGCACCTGCGACTGGCACATTACCGATGGCGTCGAAGCTTACGAAGGCAATCATTATGCATATTTCACATGGCAGCGCAACCAGGTCGCACGCATCATCACTCCGGTATTTGATATGTCCAACGCAGAAAACGCCACACTGACTTTCGCTCACAGTCAGGAAGCCGATGGCAGCAACCAAGACATTCTGGAAGTTTACTATAGATCTTCAGATTCAGACAATTGGCATGTATTAGCAGTATATGAGTCAGACATCCCAACCTACGTGATAGATACTTTTGAACTTCAGGATCTGTCTGCTACCTACCAGCTCTCATTCGTAGGAAACGGGAACTACGGTATGGGCATCTACGTTGATAACATCAACATCGTAGCCGGCAATAGCGAAACTCCGGTCGTTGAACCTTGCGAAGTTCCCGCCAACATCGCTGTTGAAAACAACGTCGTTACTTGGGGAAGCGAAGCTGCTAACTTCAACCTCATGATTGTTGCTAATGGTGACACCACCCATGCTACCGCAGCCGGCAACACCTACACCGTTGAAGGTCTTGAAAATGGCACCGAAGTCGTCGTCCTCGTTCAGGCCATCTGCGACGAAGACAACCTTTCCGACTGGACCGAAGGTTTCACCTTCACTTACGAAACCACTGGTATCAACAACTACAGCATCAATGTCAAAGTTTATCCGAACCCGACAACCGGCCTCATCAATGTTGACTGCGCCGCTATCAACGCTGACGTTACCGTTTACGACATGTTCGGCAAACTGATGATGACGAGCAAGATTGCCAACGAACGCACCGAACTCGATTTCAGCGCCTTCGCTCCCGGCATGTACATCGTCCGCATCGCTGACGCTAACAACTCCACTAACGTTAAAGTTGTGAAAGAGTAATCATAGGTTATAAGGTGATGAGAGATTAGATTGAACTTTCATTACCTTCCTTTCCCAAACGCCTGATGGTTTTCGCCGTCGGGCGTTTTTATTTTAAAAAATCGCAACAAATTGAAAATCAGTTAATAATATCAAAAACTCGGCGCAATGGTTGATTTACTCTTCTTCATCAATTCCTTCGCCATATTCAAAACCCTCGGTATAGCCATCTTCAACTCCCTCTTCGTATTTCTGTTTCAACTGCCCGGTGTAATCATTTGAATCATCGTAGTTGGCCTCGAACCCCAGTCCATGCTTTGCATCATACTCGCCCTGCTCATAGCCGTACGTATAGCCCTCATCATAGGCGTCTTCCGGTGTGTCGCTGAAAACAACCGCCGGATAAAACTCATCCGCATCGCTGCTATCGCTTCGGCTTTGCGCCGAAATCGTGTCGTGAGGCTTCGGCAACGGAAGATAATCGGACGGATTGCTGCCACAGGAACTCAGCGCGCCCCCGAGCAAAACGACAATCAGAACATTCAGAATGCGGCGAGATGATTTTTGTGATGACAAGAAAAACATTGAAGGCTAAAAATTTAAAGTTTATGAATTAGGAACAGTTCATCAAAATTTGTCAACAAAATCAGTATAATCCGCTCTCAAAAGTGTCAACCCGACCAAGGGAAGACAGAAGGAGGGATCTACTGTTTCACGGGCGCATTGAATGCGACCCGCAACTTTCTTCTACCACTCTGCCACGATTCTACACATAGTAATCGAAGCGCAGGTGTTTCACCGTCCATCCTTTGTTGATGAGCTGTTTCAGTGAATCGATGGCGATTTGCAGATGTTGCAGGGCGAATTTCTCGGTCACAATACGGTCCGACTTTTCCGTTTTGATACCGTCGGGCAACATCGGCTGGTCGGAAACCATCAGCAGCGCGCCCGTCGGAATACGGTTGAAGAAGCCGACGGAGAAAAGCGTCGCGGTCTCCATATCGACCGCCGTAGTGCGGATTTTTCGCAGATAGGCCTTGAATTCGTCATCATGTTCCCACACGCGGCGGTTGGTGGTATAAACCGTTCCCGTCCAGTATTCGCGGCCGTAATCGCGTATGGTAGTGGAGATTGCCTTTTGCAAGTTAAATGCCGGCAGCGCGGGAACTTCGGGCGGGAAATAGTCGTTGGAGGTACCTTCGCCACGAATCGCGGCAATTGGAAGTATCAGTTCGCCCAACCCGATGTAATCCTTCAGGCTGCCTGTCTTGCCCAAAAACAAAACCGCCTTCGGCATCACCGCCGTCAGCAAATCCATAATGGTGGCCGCCATCGGGCTGCCCATCTGGAAGTTCACGATGGTGATGTCGTCTTTGGTAGCGCTCTGCATCGGTCGGTCCAAACCGCGGATTTCCGTATTCATCAGTTTGGCAAAACGCTTCACATAATCCTTAAAGTTGGTCAATATCACGTAATGGCCGAATTCCTCGACCGGCACACCGGTATAGCGAGGCAGCCAGTTTTCTACGATTTCCTGTTTAGTATTCATAAGATTAACTTTTTAGTTGATAATGAGTTGTTTGCAAATTATTTTCCGCTTGCGGCGGCTTGCATCTTACTGAGATTATCGCGCGTGCGGGCAATGTCTTTTTCTTCGGTATAAAGTTTTAAAGCTCTTTGTAACAATGGGATGGCTTCGCTGAAACGCCCGACGCTGGCGTAGGCGATACCCAGATTTTCGTTCGCACTCGCAAAATCGGGATTCAACTCGACAGCCTTTTCCAGATAAGCGATTGACTTTTGCAATTCGGACTTCTTCTGGTTGACGGTATTACGCAGTGTCGCATTAGCGGGATCATTTCGCAAAGCGGCTTCGGCCTGCGCCAACTGTCCGGCGGCCTCCTCCCCTGCCAAACGGCCAAGTATATTCAACAAGTCGGGCGACTCCGGATTGTCCTGGATGGCCGCCTGCGCAATCGCTAACGCACCCGCGCGGTCGCCTTCCTCAATCAAACGGTTGGCTTCCGCCACCGACGCGCCACGCATCGACTCCAGATTACCCAAAGTCACCTCGTCGTCGGGCTTGGCCTTCAACACATTCTGATAACAAGCTGCCGCAGCCACATAATCCTTTTTGAAAAAATAAAGCTGCCCCAGCATACTCCACGTGTCGGTATCGGAACGCCCTAACTGCAATGCACGCGTCAAATAGGTCTCCGCCAACTTGAGGTACTTGTTTTGGTTGGTCTTTTCGTAAAGCTTCAAATAACTGCCACCCGCCGACAGCGTACATTTCATACTTTTATCGGATACCTCCACATCGGTGGTAAACAGTTTGATATCATCTTTCCACGCTAAATTTCGCACCGCCGTTTTGCCCAGATAAAGCACACCAATCAACACCATCACGGCAATCGCGCCCGTCGGCGCCTTACTAAGCTCATTCTTCGCTGCCGCCCGCTTTGATTTTTGGGAAGCATTTTGGGCAATGCCGCCAGCCGCCAAAAAGCCAGCGAATTTCTGGAACAAAAGTCCAACCACAAGCGCGAATCCCAACAACGGCATGAACACAAAACGCTCGTTCATGAATGTACCGACATTAAACAAAAGGTTCGATGTGATGGAAAAAGTAATGATGAAAAAGTCGATTGCGAAAGCAACAACACCCCTTCCCTTCATTTTTCTAACCGCATATACGACCAAGGCCAGCACCGCCAACAGAATCAGCCACACCAACGGATTGGAGAAGTTGGTGATTTCGATTTGATTAGGATAATAGTCGTGCGTCAGCGGATGCGGGAAAATCATCAATTTAAGATAAATACCCCACGTAATTAACACTGTAGCAATCTCTTGTGCCTTCGTTGAGTGAACAAACGGATTGTTCAGCGCCAGCTGCTGCGTGGTGTCCACCTCCGCAGCGCCCAACGCGTGGAAACGCGCGGCCAAAAAGACGACGGAGGCGACAACAGCCGGGAGCAACGTCCACAAATAGTCCGTCTTTTGTTTTTCCGCCGGAGTAAAATACAGAGCTAACGGAATGACTGCCAAGAAGGTAATGGCATTTTCCTTGGAGAAAAGTCCGAACAACATGGCGACAAACGACAGCAACAGCCACCACCATTGGCGTTTTTCCACAAAACGCAACGAACAGTATAAAGCCGTCATCGCGCCCAGCATACACATAATCTCATCACGTCCTTTGATGTTTGCCACAGCCTCCGTGTGCAACGGATGCAGCAAAAACACCAACGTCGCCAAAAACGGCAACGACAAATACCACTTTTCGTTTTCAAAAGAAGGAAATATTTTTTGTAGAGTGATATAGATAAGCAGGCATAACAAAATGTAATACAGCACATTAACACCATGCTGAACCACTGGCAGGATGCTGTTGGAAAAGAGTTTCTCATTCTGCTGGGCGCGATGCAAACCGACCTCGTCCTTTATGCTTCCACCAAAAACCTGATATTCAAGCATAAAAGTGAGTTGCGACAGCGGACGATAACGACCGCCGGCCACCAATTGTTCGCCTTCTCCAAAATAGCCGGTAAAGGCATCCTTCGTCATGATTTTTCCAGCATCTCCCTGCAGCGTATAATCATTTTCAAAAATAATCATACGGTCATCGGAGGCGTACTTCAAGGTCAGCGTGTCACCGTATGCCAAAATAACGGCTACAATGAGTACAATGTATCGATAAAGTTGTGTCTTTTTCATAAAGATAACTTATTGATTTCTAATTAAGTACACAAAACAAAAAGGTCATCGCGCTCGTTAATGCAGAGCACGGGCAGACTTTCGGCATTTGCGATAAACGAACGTTCGCGCGTTCCGAAAAGTACGTCGATCCAGGTTTTGTGCGTCGTGGTCATAATGACCAAAAGTGAGGCTTCGTAATCGGCGGCATGCTGCAAGGCGTAAGCGTCCAAATCGTCGGCACGCGGCGTGATTTCGTGCTCCACCGGATTGATTTCCAGATTCTTGTATAATTTTTCCACAAATGCAAGCGAATCATCCAATTTATCTTTGGAGATTCGGTCTTGATAGACATTGTGGAGAATATGGATGGCGGACTGACCAAAACGGTTGAAATAGCCCGCCCACAATGATTTTTCTTTGATGGCCCTATCGATTTCGATGGGAAGAAGCACATTCTGCCATTTTTCATCGCGCGGCGGTTGTACGCCGACGGTCATCACGGGCAGACGCGACGGAGCGATGAATTTAAGTGCCTTTCCAACAGTGAAATAGGTGTCGTTTTTTTTGCGCCCGACGCCGATGATGAACATAATGTTGTTGGCGCTTTCGGCCAGGGCGTGCATCGCTTTCAGCTGATACGGCGTATCATCCACGCGGATGGACAGGCGATTTTGGAACTCCGCCAAAAGTTGGTCGAAATCGGCATTTTTCTGACGAAAAACGGCATTTTTCTCCAAAGAAAAATGGGTATAAATAGTGAGGGAAGACTCAAAAAAAAGCGCCAGCGTCGCAGCATGTCGCACTGCCGAAATCCCGATAGCAGAAAAGTCGGTTAATGCGATGACGTTGGTGTTTTTTTTACGTTCCATCAGTGCAGGCCTTTCACGTTGGGCTTGGCAGCCACGTACTCTTTGCCGTACATCGGCTCGCAGTAAGCCACGTCTTCAAATTGTTGGTTTTCAAATTTTTGCAAAGCGATTTCCCTCATATTGCGAGCAGAAATCGGAGTGTCATCAAACAAGGCATTAGCATTTTTCGACAGCAGTTCTTTGCATTTTTCCATGCCGTTTCCGCAGAAAACGACCTTCTTTTCGCCCAAGACATCCACAAAACTATTCTCATCGATAATCTGTGCGCTAAAGGGGCGAACTTCGCGCAAGGCACTGTCGTACAACGCAGTAAACACCTCCATACGGCGAGCGTCAAGCATCGGGCAAAGCAATGCGTCGGGGTGTTGCGCCAATGACGGGCACGCGCCGGCAGCCATCACCTGCAACGTAGGCACCGCGATGAACGGGATTCCCAACGAGTAGCATAAGCCTTTCGCCGTGGATACACCGATTCGCAAACCGGTATAGGAGCCCGGCCCCATACTAACCGCAACTGCTTGTAATTGTGAAGGTTGAACATTAGCCTCCTGTAATGTCTCTTCGATAAAAGGAAGCAGAACCTTAGCGTGGGACCGACCTTCCGCGCTCTCACGAAAAGCAACCTGCTCGGTGCCTTTGGAAAGAGCCACCGAGCAGATTTCTGTTGAAGTATCTATGCTTAAAATATAAGGCATGATAATTAGTCGTTGTTTTTCTTACAGCATTCAAAACCTCTCCAAACGAGGGCAGCCAAAGCGGCACCGACAAAAGGAGCAACGATGAAGATCCACAGGTCGGTAAGACCGGCGTTGGCATTCATGTCGAAAACGGCGGGAGCGATAGAACGTGCCGGGTTGACAGAAGTGTTGGTAACCGGAATAGAAACCAAGTGGATGAGCGTCAGTGACAAACCGATAGCGATACCGGCGAAGCCAGCGGGAGCTTTTTCACTGGTAGCGCCAAAAATGACCAAAAGGAAGAGGAAGGTCATCACGAGTTCGCAGACGAATGCGGCGCAAGTGGTGAAGCCCATTCCGTAGGGGTCAACAGCGTTAACGGCCAAACCGTCAGCATGGCCAGCGATACAGGTCAGGATAGCGACACCGAGGAATGCGCCCAAAACCTGGAAAACCATGTACATGATGGCATCCTTGCCGGAGATTTTCTTGTTAATCCACATAGCCAGCGTAATTGCGGGGTTGATGTGGCAACCAGAGATGGGTCCAATGGCATAAACCATCACCAATACGGAAAGACCGAAGGCGAGAGATACACCCAGCCAGCTGATTGTGCCGCCGGCTAAAGCTGCGCTACCGCAACCCATCAGAACCAAAACACACGTACCGATAAATTCGGCCATGTACTTTTTCATACTGCAACATTGTTCACTCATAATCAAAATTTTTAGGTTAGTAATTATTTTTTTGCAAAATTACTGTTTCGCAATAATTTTTCGCAGGGAAATTGATATTTTTTAATAACAAATCTTTGTTTATGAATAAATCCTCACAACACTACTGACGGATGAATTTCTCCATCGAATACCCATCTTCACTTTGGATGCGTAAGAAATAAATCCCTTTGGCTAAATCTCTCACATCAAACGTTTCTTCAAAAAGACCGCCATTGTGCTGGATTTGTCTGCTTGCGACAACCTTACCATTCATATCAACAATCTGGCAATGGATTTGTTCGGCTTTTGTTGTAGTGAAATTCACGTTGAGGTTGTCAGCAACCGGATTCGGGAAAACATGCAAATCGTTCACGCCAGCATAATCGTTAATTGCAGTGGTCACCGGCTCAACGGTTACGGTAAAGCCATTGCCGGTATCCCAGTTGTCAGCCACAAACACCAAGCTGAGTTTGTTGTAATCGCAAGTAATAACGTCCATTTCAGGATAGTTTCGGTTGTCGAAACGATAGAGCAGACGGGCGGGAGAGGTGGTTTTGTCGTAGATTTCGATAAAGTCGCCGCTACCGAATTCCAGCTGCGGGAAGCTGAAGTAACAACGGCGGCCCGGAGCGGTGATAGTCCAGGTGCATACCGTGTTGTTGCGGTATTGAGCGTCACCGCTGCCGTCGGTAACGACCGTATGGCTATTGATGGTGCCGTCGGTGCAGTACGGGCTGGCGGTTGTCGCCTGATAACTAATCTGGAAACCGCGATACTCGTTCTGTGCATCGGTGGTGAAAGTCACCAAAACGCTGTCGGCGTTGATGGTTACATCCGCGGGGATGGTGTTGCCGCTGTAGGTTCCCGCCACACCGGATTCGACGGTGGGACCGTTGTAAATGGTAACGACATCGACGTTCTGCTCTGTTTCAAAGCGGTCGAAATGCAACATGTATCTGCTGGCTTCAGGAGCGGCAAGCATCCATTGGCAGTCGGTATTCGGGGCGTAGTTGCGCGTCGGCATGCCGGAGCTGAATTTGCCGTTTGAAGCATCCACGCGGTTGAAACCGGTAGCCACGCCGGGCGCATCCGTAATCGGATAGGCCAAACGGATGGCTTCGGCATGATAGATGAAGCTGTTCATCTGAGACAAATCGTTGTCGGAAATGGTGAAATAACCATCGCTGGAACCGCCCCAACCCCAATTGACATGGAATTTGGAGTCTTCATCATAACCATCCAATACGAAAGCGTGCCCCACCTGACCGTTGTCGGCAGAATAATAGAGCGGGCGACGTGCGTCCAAATCAACCTTCAGAGCACTATACCATTCGCCAATCTCATCAAAAAGCTGACGGGAGCAAATCCAAGCGGAATCATATTTAAAGTGGCGATTCATTGCGTCAGAAGCAGTTACGCTGTTCGCGCCAGAACCACTCGCGCTGTAACCCATCTGTACGGCGACACCGCAATGGTAAATCAGTTTCGCCATCTCATTGGCATAATTGCCCATCGGACGGTTCGGCATGGCGTTGTAATTATAAGTCTGTTCGTAAAAACGGACGGTCTGACGGCCGTAGGGAGCCGGGATGTAGGAAGAACCGCCGGCGCCAACGTGCGGATGACCGTGGTAGTTCAGAACCTGCGACATAGCAGTAGAAACACAGCCCGTAACCACACGATAATCAGAACCATAGCCAGCAGCTGCATCCCACGGACAGTAGGTGTTGTAGAATTTTTCCTGACTCCATTTGGAGGTGACCAGCGGTTCAACCACCACGGCGCGGGTGGGCGTGGCGACATAGTCAGCACTCAAATAACGCTGCCATTTTTCGGCCAAGTCGGGATGAAAATCCTTGCCGTTTTTTTCAAAATAGGAAATCATGTTGGCGTATGCCTCCATAGCATAATCGAAGCCGGGTTGGTGAATGTAGTCACTTTCAAATGAGTAACATACAATAGGTTCGAAGCGGGTGGAGGCAGCAACGACCACAAAACCCGTCGGCTGGCAGGTGAAAACGTAGCCGACAGCTTCCTGATTTTTGAACTCCGTTTTGTAATACTGGAAATCCGTTGTTTCAATATTTCCATTTAACTTCTTTTGCATTAAGAAGTTACGACAAACTGTAGTAGCTTCGTCCTGCGAAACCGGATTGGCGTTTGCCACAAAGGCAGTCAACAAAACGACAGCCAAGAGGGAGATGATTTTTTTCATATTAAAATTGTTTTTAGGCATAAAAATGAAACCGCAAAAATACGATTTTTTTTGTACGAAAAGATGGACGAAAATTTACGCTTTACTTACAATTTTATGCGTTTTCATTCGTTATAATAGTTTTGTATAAATAAAAAAAATTTGTCATTTTGGAAAATATAGATATTTTTTTCAAGAAAATCACCTCGAATCGCGAGCCGAAAAATCTTTATGATCCCATCTATTACACTCTGTCTCAAGGCGGTAAGCGTTTGCGCCCGCGTTTGGTGCTGATGTCGGCAGACTTTTTCGGCAGCAAGGAGGAAGTCGCGCTCTATCCTGCGGCGGCATTCGAAATGCTCCATAACTTCACCCTGATTCACGACGACATCATGGACGATGCGCCCATTCGTCGCGGCAAGCCGACGGTTTATCGCCAATGGAACGGCAACATCGCCATTCTGTCGGGCGATGCGCTGGCCACCCTCGCGCTACAGACCATGCTCGACACGCCCGCACGCCCTGAAATCGTACTACAACTTTCCAAACTGCTGGGACAAACCTCGGTCGAAATCTGCGAAGGACAGCAGGAAGACCTTGACTTTGAGACCCGTAAGAATGTCACTTTGGATGAATACATCCACATGATTCGATATAAAACCGCCGTTATGCTGGCAGGCTGCCTCAAGGCTGGCGCTTTGCTGGCAGAGACATCCGTCGAAAACCAGGAAGCCATCTACATGTACGGCATTTACATCGGGCTGGCATTCCAACTGGAAGACGACCTGCTGGATGTCTATGGCGACAATGCC
>JAKSMF010000063.1 GCA_024400775.1 Bacteroidales bacterium
AAAATCAGTTGTGAATCGCTTTCAAAATTTTGTATTTTTGCATGCTTCAAAAACTTTACAACATGTTAAACCGAATTGCAGTAAGTTGTGAATCGCTTTCAAAATTTTGTATTTTTGCATGCTTCAAAAACACTGGGCGACGGCGTGAAACTGGGTAGCGGGTTGTGAATCGCTTTCAAAATTTTGTATTTTTGCATGCTTCAAAAACTTATTACTAATCTTAACTACAACGCAGTCGTTGTGAATCGCTTTCAAAATTTTGTATTTTTGCATGCTTCAAAAACGATAATTGCCAATAGTTGCTTGAGTAATCTGTTGTGAATCGCTTTCAAAATTTTGTATTTTTGCATGCTTCAAAAACTAGCAGTATCGGTGTATGTGCCGTCATGCAGTTGTGAATCGCTTTCAAAATTTTGTATTTTTGCATGCTTCAAAAACAGACTTAACGGAAATCGTTGATAATCTAAGAGAAGCAGGAGTTTTTGAAGAAAGAAAAAATGACCATTGAGTTGGTTGAATGCTGCCACAAAAATCCTTTTTTTGATTCTTATGGTGGCTTTTTTTTGCGCGATAGTTTGAGCGATTTCTCCGAAATTAGCTCTCACGGTAGATTTTTCCCGATGCTATTCCGTAAACGGTTTTGCGGCTTTCCCGCCCGAAAAACTCCGAAAAGTGATCTTTTTTTGCTCCGTTGAGGGTGAAAATTTCCGTCCCGTGGAAATGCGGTGAGACCGCCCTGATGAGGATTGTGATAAAACCGTGTCTCGGTTGTATTAGGACGGGGACCGTGTGAGGAGAAAATTTAATTGAAAAACAATAACTAAATTATTGAAATATAATGATTTCAGAATAATTCTAACTGCATGGAGGGTTGAGGTAAGGGCGAAGTTTTTTTGCCGTAAAAAAGCTCTATGTCCCCGAACTGCTTGTCGGTGACGCACATAATGCCCACAGAGCCGTATTCCGGTAGCGAACGCTTGACGCGCTGAATGTGTACGTCGGCGTTTTCGGAACTCGGACAATGGCGCACATAGATTGAGAATTGGAACATATTGAAACCGTCAGCCAGCAGTTTTTTGCGGAAAACAGCGTAGTTTTTGCGATCTTTTTTGGTTTCGGTCGGCAAATCGAAAAACACCAAAATCCACATGACACGGTATTCGCTAAAACGTTCCAAAACTACATTTTTGGGTAACTGATTTTCTTGTTTTGGCCGGCATAACATTTGTAGAGGGAAGCCGCTGTGGTGGCTGCCGCAATCATCAGCGGACTACGATGACCATCGATAAAAACGTCAGACACAGGAAGTTGTAGTATTTCTGCTTTGATTGGCTTGGTTAGTTCCTGTTCGTCTGGAAATTGTCGCATCAGGTGGATGACCATTTCATCAACGTAAGGCCGGTACGGTTCCATCACGTCGTCGGCAAGGCAGTAGGCGTTGTAGCGGTTGCGATGGTGGATGCCGAATGTGGGCAGCAGTCCGGTAGCGACCAGCGCACGTGCGACGATAGCGCGCAAAATGGCGTAGCCGTAATTGAGAAGGTTGTTGGGGTAGTCGCCATCGCGGTCGCGCACAAATGACGGAAATTCAGGAAAGATATTTTTCCAATAGTAGGCAGCAGCTCGTGCTTCCATATTCTCGGGATCGCCGCTGCTTGCGTTTTTCGCCCATTGCAGCATATTGCCGACTTCGGTATCGGTATGGCGTGCTAAGACTGCCGTTTGGTTTGCAATCTTTTGAGCTACAGTTTGTTGCCAAAGTTGCTTTTTCAGCGGAAGTGATGCGTTGATTTGTTCGGCGAAGCGTTCTTCTTGCAGGGTGTTGCTTTCAAGGGGAAGCAACAGTCCGCACGGCATTCGTCGGCTGTCGCATGTGACGACGGCGCAGTTGTTGTTGAGCAATTTCTCCAATAACGCTTGTGTGGTGGTAATTTGTTTGTGGTCGAGTACCACCACGCCGCCATCTTCTATGGGAAAGGTGCGTTCTTGCGCCTGTTTGAATCCTTCGGGCACTGTGTCGTTGTTCTCCACTTCGGGCAGTTTCAGCACCAATTGGTCGTTTTTGAGCGACAGATAGGATGGGTTTCCGAAATAAAGGGTGCGCTTAATCATCTTGTTTTTCTATGGATTTTTCTGAAAAGGGCAGGAAATTTTCAGGTGTAGATACCGGATGCCCGATTTCTTTTTCCGTGGCTTCGCGGGCTACTCCGGCAACTTTCCCACCGCGTTGGGCCACCTTTTTATTTTCATCAAAAGTGTCGGGCTCTTCTTTTTCAGAAATTTCGGTGGTGACACGTTCTCCGAGCATTGTGAAAATCAGTTCAAGGTCGTTCATGTGGTCGCGCAGATTCTGGTTCTTTTTTGTGAGGCCTTTGAATTTCTTGTATTCCGAAGGCGTCATTCCGAAGGTGGCTTTGCTGATTTCTGCGGTAAGAATGGCATAGTCGTGTTCTTCCGTGATGCCGCGTTTTTTCCATTCGTCCGTAAGATTCTGGCGGATGGCGATGCCGCGCAACCGTTTGTCAATCCAATCTTTTGGGTAACCTTTCTTTTCGTAAAGTTCTTTCATCCGTTCCTGTGCCAGTTCCGGATTCTCAATTTCCTGCAATCTCTCGTAGCCCACTTGCGACAACCAGAGCTTGAAGGGTTCCGCCTTAGGCGATGGAATGGATTGGATGATGCGGAACAGACCTTTGACGTTGGCGGATTGTACTTTTCTTTTTTTACCATCCAATGCTATCATTTCTACTGGGGTACAAATTGTCCCCCAGTAGGATTGGAGAATAGGATCCCTCATTTTCATTTTTTTGATGTACTGCTTAGGGTCTGCTGAATCGGTCAGTGCTTCCACCACATCAACAACGGAAAAATACCATTGTTGTTCTTCTTCGTTCCAAGCGGAACGAATCTCTTTCTCTTGAAACAGTTTGATATTGCTCATAGTTTAGTTTTTTTAGTTAATGAATGAGTCGGTTATTCTGCGCTGCAATTATTGATTAGTATTCACCCACGGAAACAATCTGTCCAATGTGGTTGACACGAACTTTGACGATTTTATTCAGTGAGGAAATGTTGGTGATACGTTTAAAAGTAATCCCTTTCAATTCCTTTTTATCTTCAACGGTTGTTTCAAGCTGATGTCTGAACGTGTAATCTCTGGAACCGATTTTTTGCACCCTAAACAGATTGGGACTGATTTTTGCGTAATTGTCGGGGTTGAGCAGGTCGATTTCTTTGGGGTTGAAACCGCTTTCTTCATTCGGGAATACAAAATATTCGTTTTGTTTCATTGTGAACAAGAACTGCCAGCCTTCGTCAGATTTGTATGATTTATCAATAATGGGAATCCCTTGGTTCGCACGTTCTACAGCTTCGAAGAAAGAAACTACCATTTCATCAATTTCGTACATTGGAGTTCCGTTTTCGTCAATTTTTTGTTGCCCGTTTTTGTCTAAAACAGGTTTGCGATATATGGCCACGTGATGATTGTTGCCGGTATTGACGAAATCAACAGGTTGTCTATTCCCGTCTTTGTCAAAAATAGGATTTCCCAAGTGGTCTTTTTTGTCGTGCAGAGCTATCGCATTGCTGATGCCTGTTATGGTAACGCTCTTGATGGAAATACCCTTTTCTTTGTTCAACCAAATAGGATTTTCTTCAAGGTTGACAAATGCTTTTTTTGCATCACCGCCATATTCGTCCAATCGCATTTGCAATATCCGGCGAATGCGCGGATCAATTACTTTGTCGATTTTCAAGTCTGGAGAGATGGCTTTGCGGACGGTGTAAACGGTTTCAAAAGTGACGGTTTTAACTTTTTCCGGAACTTGTTCGGTGTGAAATTCATCCGTCCAGACAGGATTCTTGCTCAATGCGTTTTTGCCTGTAAAGGCCAGCTTCGCATCTCCATTGAATTGGCCGAGGCGCTCAATCAATGCCTCCCGATAACGTTTGCACGCAACAGTCTGGAGTTTAGCCAAGTCGAAAGCGGCATTCACTTTTTCTTCTTTGGTCACATATTGTTTGTGGCTTCCATAAATTGTTTCCAGATGTAATTGCCCGTGCGGAGTGAGCTGTACTTTTTTATTCGTTCCTCCACGCTTTTTACTGGCATTGACATTTCTTGTAGTGACTTTGTTTTTCGCCTTAATAGAAATCAGTGTGTTTTGGAGCTGTCGCTTGGCCTCAGCACGAAATTCGTCCAAAGGCATAGGCGGCTTGAAGCGCAATTTTCCTTTATGATCCCGATAAAGTTCTTTTTTCTCAATGGATTGAACAGCAGCGGAACGTTCCTCCTTGGGAAGTTTCTCTATTTCAACTTCATCTAAATCAAAATACTCGTCAACACCTTTTTGCACGCGTGCATTGAGGTTATTTAAATATTGAATGTAATTCCGTTTGGTAAATGCGATGGTAAGCGCGTCCATTGCGTGGTGGCGGTGATCGTTGCGCTTTGTCCAGTCGTCAATTTTGCCGATTTTTCTGCCATCACTGTCTTCTTGAAAACTTACCAGGCCCAGTTTCGCATATTTATCCCAATTCAGTTCTTTCATCACATCCACCAATTGCCAGTCGTCGCGCAGGCGGTCGGTGATGGAACCGGTTGTTGGGACCACAAATTTCACGATTTCTTCCAACATTTCTCTGGCTTGCTTCGCAATGTACTGTGAATCGCGCAAATCGCGGTTGATAAAACCAGAGGGGATGTCGGCTTCCGTCATCAACAACTTGTCTCGTTTCGATTTGCTAATGGCATTCTGTCGGAACAGATTTTCGATGCGGCTTTTGTATTGTTCAACGGCTTCATCGCCTAAGGTTTTCACATAATCAAGCGCAGTCGCATTGCTCTTCGCAAGATTCACTTGGCGCGATTCGAGCGTTTTGTTTGAAAACGAATCGTCAAATAATTTGGCTTGAGGAATGATGTGTTCAATGTCAAATTCCTTTGAAAACAATTTGTCTTTTGGAATGTATGTGTTGGAATAAAGCGTTCTGAATCCGTTGGTTTCGAGTTCCAAATAGAGTTTGTAACGCAGAATATCGTTGCGCGAAACATACGGCAAATTGAAAGGACTTTTTAACAGAATGTCTTTGTATTCTTCGTGCAAACGAGAAGACGTGTTGATTTGCTTCGTCATTTCTTCGCGCTCTTTGGCACTTTTCTTCAGTTCACGTGCCAGTTCAATGCGGATTTCGTCGGGCTTGCCGTAAGTATCAATAACTTGGTTTACCACATTCACCATCTGATTCAGAATCTTTTCAACGACAGGGTTTCGCAAGCTGTTTTTAGGAAGAAGCTCGAGTTTGTCTTTGTAAACTTTCTTCTCAAGTTCTTCTTTCGTGAGCGATTTTTTTGAATGACGATAGCCGGCATATTCGCAAGCCACACTGTAATCGTTCCCTTCTTTCATAAACGGAAGAATTTTGCGCATCGCTTTTGAGGAAAGACTGCCATAATCGTCTTGAAATGTGACATTTGCGATTACGGATGCGTACTCTTCGTCGAAACCATAATTGTTGTGTATATTCTGAATGAGGGTAGTATTTCCTGTAACAGACTTGTCGCCTTCAAAAGAATAGAGCAGGTGCCAAAGCTGGTACATCGGTTGTCTTTCAAAGGCATCACCTTCGAGTGAAGAGTTAAAGTAAAGAATATCGGTATTGAAACCCAATCCCGAGAAAATGCCTTGAACGGTTTCAAGGATTTTCTTTGCCTTCATTTTTGAAAAGTCGAATTCTCCGTGGCCGCTCATTTCAATGATGGTTTGGTATGCTTTGAACAAGGCCGCTTGCGTCCTATCGCCTTCCAAGTCATCAAAATTCAAATCAAAATCTTTGGGATTGTCAAGTAAAAGTCCCAAAACCTCTTTTTTAGGCATTTTTTCTTTATATGAAAGCTCGAATGCCAGCAGCTTTTTCTCGTCTTCGTCCAGCAGTCTGTATGTATGGCTGATTTTGCTCACGATTTTGACGTCGTTTAAGCGTTGCCAAATCTTAAATTCTTGGAAGAGGGGAGATGATTTTGGACAAACGCGGCTTCCCGTTATTTTTTCCTTTTCTTTCCCATCAATGACGCATTTGATTTTCTTTTGTTCCAATTCGCAGAATGAAATCAATCCCTTTTGCGATTTGAGCGGACGTTGGTAAAAGATGACAATGTCGCGGATTTCCTTTTTCAGTTCAGGCGTGAGCCCTTTATGAAATTTGCTTTGCGTTTCCCAAATTCGCTCGAATTCATCCAAATAATCTTGACGGTAGAACACTTGATTCCGAAGACTGTAGTTCGGGTTCTTATCAAGTTGCGCCATCTGATACTGTCCGACAGTTTGTTTGTTGAAATACAACTCCTTACTTCTATCGCTAATATCACCGAGATAACCGCTGGAGCTGCTGATTTGTCCATTGATTTCTTGTAAAACGATGGCTAATTCTTCCAAGCCAATTTCTTTCGAAAGAGCATCGCTGCGCCATTGGTAATTCTCGATTTTCAAATCCTGCTTCTTTGTCTCGCGTTTTATCCCTACAATGCCAAACGGTTCTTTGCATATCCCCCAAGTTTGAGTTTTGTTTCTCCCTTCCAAATTGTTTTTCAGTGAATCGGTTAATATGGAAGGATAGAATTGGCTTTGGAAGTTCCATATTCTGTCAAATTCGCTTTGAAGGTCTGAACGATAGAAACTTGGGACGTAATTTTTCCCGCTTTTGAGCAGAGCAAGAGTGAATTGTCCTGGCGTTAAGTCTTTTTCATACAACTGCTTTGCAATCGACATTCCGTCAATCAATTGGCCTTCTTCTGTGGATTTTGCTTTTCGGCTGCTTTTGTAGCCGCGTTTTTTATTGATCATTAGCAAAACGCGTGCGAATGCCTCAAGTGGAATTTCTTCTGTAGCGGCTTGCGCTCTGAAACGATAAGTTTCGAACGTAGTGTGGTTTCCATTCTCTGTCAGAATAGTCTCATCACTGATTATATGATTTTCTTTCAAAACCTCAATCAGGTTTTCTCTACGGAGTTTGTATCGTTGCAAATTGCGGCGCATACTGCGCTTCAGCGTTCTGTCAGCGTTTGTTGTGATGCTTTTCCCTTTTTCAAAATTGGTTAATTCATCTACTGTAAGAGGATTCACACGAACTCCCAATTTTACGATAGAAGATTTTTCATTTTCTTTTTCCCCTTCATTCACCACCGCCCAGCCGATGCTGTTGGTGCCCAAATCCAATCCTAAGATTTTTTTCATATTTTTTGATTTTTTTTTGTTGCGAATTGAAAATTTTTCCTACTTTTGCCGCACAAAATTTTGAAGCGATTCACAATAAGGGTTATCCCGTTGTGAAAACATTAAAGGCGGGGCTGTAAAGCCTCGTTTTTCTTTTTTCTCGCCTTCCCCAAAATCTTCTTTTGACAAAAATTAGATGCCGCAAATATAATGTTTTTTTCATATTGAAAAAACGCCGGAAACCATTATTTTTCTAAGGGACAACTTGTGTCAATGACGAATCCGTGACCTTCGTGAAACGCTTAGAAGAATGGGACGCGAGAGAAATTACCCCTGTTTGCAGATGCTTGTGCGCTCGGCCAACAAAGTGTACGCAAAAAATGGAATTTCTGGTCGTTTAATCAACGTTTTTTGCCTATTTAGTCCGCAAAAACCTCTGCCTTTCAAAATCCTCTCTGCGCGCGTGCCGCGGTGGAGATGACTTCGCTGCGCGGTCGGATGTTCTGTGCGGGCTTGGAAGTACTCGCGGGCTTGGCGCTGCTGGTTGTTGTGCGCGCTGTGGTGCCGCTCTTGCTGCCACCGCCTGATCCGCTTCCGCCGCTCGTCTTCGGCGTTGTGCCTGCCGTGGGCGTCCCACCGCTCGGCCGCGACGGTGTCGCCTGCGCCTGCGGATAACTCTGGTAACCACCGCCTCCGCGTTTGTACCCGGTGAGCGAATGCACGCGCGTGATGCCCGACGACAGGTTGTGTCCGCCCGTCGTCAGCATGTCGTTGTAGGTCACAATTACCGACGGCGTTTTCAGGTAGGGCGAGGCACTTTTCGCCAGACTGTTGACGTAGAAGTTGCGGACCGATGCTAAATCTAACCCGATGATAGAGAGGTTGTTCTTTCCAATGCGGCGCATGAGCATGTTGAGCCGCCGCGCCCGCATCGCGAGTTGGTAGTTTACACCTCCCGCCTGCCGCATTCCACGCGGATAGGCCAAGTAACGCGCCAACTGCTTGTAATCGGCTTCCCCCAGTCCGCTCAGCATTGCCTTGATGCCCGCAATTTCTGCCCGCAGCGTGTTGCGCTCATCCTTCGATACCTTGCTGTAAATGTCGGCGCGCTGCTCGTCGGTGTATTTGAAATTGTAACTGCTCTCGTATTGCGCCATCTGCTTCGTCACCTGCTTCTTCTGATAGTCAGCGTAAATTTTTGCCGACAGCGTGTCCGCTAACCAGTCTATCTGTTTGTCGGTCAGGTTTTTGAAAAAATCCATAAGATTTCGCGTGGGGGAATAGAGCAGGTAGGGCTTGTTCGACGGAAACACATTGCCCAATTTGCCAGAATAGGTAATGCCGTTATCCATAAATAATTGATAAAGAGCAGTATATTGCACTACACGCGCCAAGTCGGTGTTGCCGAGTGTGGCGAAATAGTTGTACGCCTGATTTTCGTAGCGATAGCCGACAGAAACACTGCGCTCCGGCGAATTGAAGTACGACACCGGCAGCGAACCGGTGCGATTGAGCGTGTATATTGTGAATCCTTCGTCCATGTCAATCGCATACATCGCGTTCCATGTGTTCCAATTATATACCAACTCGCTCAATCCCAGCTTCTTAAATAACGGTCGGTCGAATGGGAATCGCGGCGGTGACGGATAACGGTAGAATGCCTCCTGAATGGTGCCGTTTTCAGACCAGTCCTTCAGCAATACGTCCGTGATAGTCATCAGATGCCCGAATTCCGTGTTTTCCAACTCTTTGCTCAAGTAGGTGGGGCACCAGTCGTGTCCGCTTTTCATCTTGCCCGCCATGAAGTCGTTAACATCCAGACTTTGAGAGAGTTCCTTTTCGGTTACAGAGGCGAGCAAGAGGATGGATTCGACGTTGAGAGGTGGTAGTTCGTAGAGCTTGGACTGCCGTTCGCGCCCGATGATGACGAGCGTGCTGGAGTCGGCCAGCGCGCCCAAAATCAGGTCGGCGTCAAGGGTGAACTGGCGGATGTGGTTGAGTTGCTCCGACAGGTCGTGTTTTTTCGCAATCGCCCAAGCGACGAAGCCAGGTAACTTGCTGAAATAGACACCGGTGAGTTTGTCGGCAAACATCTTTTCTACGGTCACTGTCTTTACGGTGTCGGGCAGTTGGATAAACTCCTCGTCTTTGTCCATGAACCAGTCGTTGAACTCGTACAACGTGATTTGGTAGTCGATGTTGTCGTCAACGAAGTAGCTGCGGCCGTGCTGAACGGGTAGGGGAGTTACATGTGGTTTATAATCAGAAAGATATAGCGCTTGTGAAAGTTCTTTTTCGAGGCGGTCGAGGTTTTCTCGGGTGGCGTTTCCCAACAGCAGCATCAGGTCGGTGATTTCTCCGTCGTAGCCCACACGGTGTTTTTTCGTTTCCAGCGTATGGGTGAACTGTGCGAAAATCTGTTTCAGCGTGTCGGCCTTGAAAAATGGCGGTGGTTCGGAGATGAGCAGCAGGCAGCTGCCGTCGTCGAAGGTGGCTTCACCTATGGTTTGGTAGTGAAAACGGAAATTCTGTCGAAAGTCGGCATAGAGCGTGTCTTTCTTCGCAAACGCCTGTGTTGTAGCTATATCCACGTCTTGGTCGGGAATGTATTCTCCCATTTCCTCGTCGCTTGCGACAAGAAGATGAAAGTTTTGCGTGCCGCTGTTTTTCCAGCAGCACCACACTAAAACAGCTCCGACGGCGAGTGCCGCCGCGACTTGTAGCAACCAGTAACGTGGGTAGGTGCTCATTATGCGGATCTTTTACAGCAAAGTGCGGTTCCAAACTCGTTGGAACCGACACTATTGGGTATCAAATATGTTTTGTGGTAAAAAACAGCGATTATTCATTGGAAAACGGCTGAATTCTACCTTATTTATTTACGAAAGAAGGTTCATCGCAAAATCGAAAGTGCTGCCGGGTTTGATTTCGCGCGGCTCACAGTTACGTTTGAGTACAATCATTTCGCGTTTTTTGTTGAAAGGATTCTTTTCGTATTCGCGAAGCGTGATGCGGTCGTTTTCAACCCACAACGCCGTCGCTTCACGCAGACCGACAACGGTTACTTCCGGGTTTACGCGCAAAAATTCTTCAATTCGTTCTTGACGTGATTCACCAGCGTGTGCCAATGTGTCATTCACAGACTGTGGCGCGGGATCAATGTAGTGCGGGTTGATCTGGAATGGAACAAGGTCGAAACATTGGAAGCTTTCGGGCATGATGATGGGCATGTCGTTGGTGGTCTTCAACGTCGGACAAGCGACATTGCTGCCTGCGCTCCATCCGAAATACGGCGTGCCTTCCATCACTTTGCGACGAACGGGCTCGATGAGTTTGTTGCGGTGGATTTCGTGTACCAAGTGGAAGGTGTTGCCCCCGCTGACCATGATGGCGTCGGCTTCATTGACCAATTGTACGGGATTCGCGACCTCATGAACGGATACAATGTCGGCTGTCAGACCGAAATCGTTGAAACATTTTTTTACCTTGTTCGTGGCTGCCGTGTAGCTGGTTTCAATCGTTTCGTCGCTGCGAACCATCGCATACGGAAGAAATGCGATTTTTCTCTTTTTGCTGCCTAAGAATTCCTGAATCAACGGCATGCACCAGCCGAGGTAATTTTCTTTGTAATTAGTTGAATTACTGATTAATAAGAGTTTCATGTCTTTTATTTTTTAATGATTATCTATTCTAAAAACATTGCCGCGCGTATCCAAGTCGAAACACTCCGATAGGTCGAACGCCTGCCGTATGTTTGGGGCGGAAAGCGCTTCCTCCGTCGGACCGAAAGATTGGATTTGACCGTTTTTCAACAGCAGTGTGTGGTGGGCGTATTCGTTCACAAAAGCGAAGTCGTGCAAAACGATGACGATGGTTGTATATTGCTGTTTGTTAAGTTGTTGCAGAATATCCATTACTTGAAATTCGTGGGCGACGTCGAGGTTGGAAAGGGGCTCGTCGAGGAGGATGAGCGGCGTTTCCTGCGCCATGGCGCGCGCAATCATCACCCGCTGTACCTCGCCGCCGCTCAACTCGGTGAGCATACGGTGGCGTAGGTCGGTGAGGTGTGTCTGCTCCAGCACGCGTTCCACCACTTCGATGTCGTGCGCACTGGCCTCACTCCAGCGACCCTGGTACGGATTGCGCCCCATAAGTATGGTGTCGAAAACGGAAAAGTCGAATACAACATCTTGACGCTGCGATACATACGCAATTGTACGCGCCCGCTCCGACACCGACATTTTCGCGATGTCTTTGCCGGCAAGGAGAATACGGCCCGACTGTGGGGACATTAAGCCTGCGATAAGTTTCAATAACGTTGTCTTGCCCGAGCCGTTCGGCCCGATGATGGCACAAAAATCTCCCTCCCCGATACGAAAATCGCATCCGTTTAACACGTTTTTGTGCGCATACGAGAAGTTTAGTTTTGAAACTGTAATCACAATTTGTGGTTTGAAAGCTGCAAAAATACAAACAAATCTTGTTTTTTTGAGAAAAATTATTCAAAATGTCGTTATTTGCAAAAAAAGATATACTTTTGCAGCGTTAATCAAATATAATCTGGAACATGTTTATTTCCTTTACACGTAGAGAAAATGGCGATTCTGTGATGCTGAATGCCGAAGTTATTGAAAAGATTGAAGCCGTTGACGGAGGATGTTTTGTTAGTACCGCGATGGGCGAGGCCTTTTTGGTGAAAGAAACCTTCGAAGAAGTCAGCCGTCAACTGAAAGAATTGGGTCTGAGCGCAGAATAATTGTTTATGGCAGACGGATATTTGGAAAGCCGATACGACGAGGTGTTCGGCAAAAATGCGAAAAAGACGGTCGTCAAACATGTGCCCATCGATAAGTTGATGGAGCGTAATCGCAGTTATCGCGGCTACCATCCGGAGACGGTGGTGTCGCGCGCTATTTTGGAAAAAATCGTCGCCGTCAACCCGCTGTTGCCGTCGGCGTGCAACCAGCAGGTGCTGCGTTTCAAGCTGGTGACGAAGGATAGCGGTGCGGAATTGGTGCTCCCAAATATCAAAATGGGTGCCGCCCTGCCAGAATTGCATCTGCCATTTCCCGGTACTGCGCCTGAAGCGTACATTATTGTTTGCAGCACTGCCCCCGAAACCAAACTCGTTGATATCGACCTCGGCATTTCTGCACAGAGTATGTTGCTGAAAGCCACAGAATTGGGCTACAATGGACTCATCATCGGCGCATTCCACAAAGAAAATATCAAGGCGGCGTTCGACCTGCCGTACGAACCGTTGCTGATTGTCGCCATCGGTCGTGGAGCGGAGGTGATTCGTCGTGTGGAAATCTCCTCTGACGAAAGTCACGCCTACTACCGCAAAGATGGCGTCCACTATGTGCCGAAGGTAAGGCTTTCAGATTTGATTTTATAGTTTTATACGTCACAACTGTTTGCCGTAGCGTGCTTTACGGATACGCCGGCGAAAGTCTGGAACGCGAAATTGCGTGCGACACAGTTTCCCCTCGTCCTTTGTCCTCCGACCTGCGTTATTGGCAGCTCAAAAAATGTTTAGCGGACAACAATAGCTTAGAATAAGGTCACGAAAACGGCTGAAGCTCTTCCACGCTTAACCCTGTCGCTTGGACAACAGTTTCTAACGGTATACCCATACTTAAGAAATTTCTGGCGGTCTCGAGCAGGCGTT
>JAKSMF010000064.1 GCA_024400775.1 Bacteroidales bacterium
TTGGATTTGAGGGCGTGATGAATGTATTCCATCGCTAAAAATAATTAGTGATTTCAACGGTGGTGCCTTGGCCGACGACGGAGGTGACGGTCAGTTTGTCGGAATTACTCTGCATATTGGGCAGTCCCATACCTGCACCGAACCCCATCTCGCGCACTTCGGGTGATGCGGTGGAGAAGCCCATTTGCATCGCCTGGTTGATGTCGGGAATGCCGGGCCCCTCATCTACGAGTTTGATGGTGACGCTATTCTCCTCCAAATCAACGAAGATGACGCCGCGGTAAGCGTGAGCGACGATGTTAACCTCGGCTTCATAAAGGGCGACGGTGCGTTTCACAATCGCCGGATCCACACCGAGTTGCCGCATCATTTTCTTTACTATGCTGGATGTGGTGCCCGCATTGGTGAAGTCACCGCCTTCCACTTGATATTCAAAATGCATTTTTTTCTTGATTTAATAAACACCGGGGACATCGGCGCCGAACAGAAGTCCGGAAGTACGGTACAATGAAAGATTGGTGGAAATCACCACCATCTCGTTCTCATTGGCCAACTCCCGCATCTCGTCCGTCATCTTCTTCCCGCGGACAAATATAATTGTCTTAATATCTGACATTTCACACGTGCGGATGGTCTGTAGATTACAAAGCCCCGTAATCAGTAGAACTTCCTTGTCGGTGTGAAGTGTAAGTACGTCACTCATTAAGTCGGAGGCAATGGCACAATCGACCTCCCGGTCTGAGAGAGCCTCCCCTTCAACGATTGTGCCGGAGATGATTGAAATGATTTCCTGGATTTTCATTTTAGATAATAATATGAGATTACGCTTGCAAAAATAAACTTTTTTTATTAATTCACACTTTGGTGTTAAAAGATAAAAAAACTTTATTAAAGATTCGTTCGAAAAGAAGTGCGAATCGAAGGCTGCGACGCGGTGGAAATGGAGACTTACCAATGACTTGTGGCAGGCTTTGGCGAACGAAAAAAAGGATGGCGAACATCGGTTCTGAAATAGGAAAAAAAAATTACAGGAAATGGCGAAAACAAAGTTTTTTTTATTAACTTTGCCGCGTTTTTAAAAAAAAGGAACAACCATAATTTATAATAAACAAAAACAAGGTAACTATGGAAAAAATCAAATCATTAGCGGATTTGAAGAAAAGAAGAGAAGAACTTCAATCCAACATGCAGTTGCGTGAAATGGGCGACAATGTTGACAACATGATTCAGGTCAAGGTCGCTATGGCAACCTGCGGTATTGCCTCCGGTGCGAAACAGGTGATGGAAACCATCATCAATGAGTGCAACACCCGTAAACTTCCCGTAGTCGTCACGCAGACGGGTTGCATGGGTTATTGTTATGCTGAACCTACCGTCGAGGTGAAGAAACCCGGCCAGGAGCCCGTCGTTTTCGGCTACATCAATCCTGCCAAAGCCACCGAATTGGTTGAAAAATACCTGGTCGGCAATGAGTTGCTGGATGGTATCATCCCCGTTAACTATGAAAAAATCGATAAATAACCAATTAAAAGATATTTAGAATGGCTAATTACAAATACCATATCTTGATTTGTGGCGGTACGGGTTGTCACGCTTCCCAGAGTGCCAAGATTAAAGAGAATTTTGAACAGCTCCTCAAGGAGAAGAACTTAGAAAACGACGTTCAGGTCATCGCTACCGGTTGCTTCGGTTTCTGCGAAAAAGGCCCCATCGTTAAGATGTTGCCCGACAACACTTTCTATACCCAGGTAAAACCCGAAGATTGCCGCGAAATCATCGACGAGCACATCATCAAAGGTAGAAAAGTAGAACGTTTGCTCTATTTGGATCCCAAGACCCAAGAACACAAGAGTGACTCCAAGCACATGGGCTTCTACAAAAAACAGATGCGTATCGCTTTGCGTAACTGCGGTTTCATCAATCCTGAAAACATCGACGAATACATCGCCCGCGACGGTTACAAAGCTCTCGCTTCCGTTCTCGAACAGAACGATCCCGAAGCTACCATCGAAGACATCAAGAAATCAGGCCTCCGCGGTCGTGGTGGCGCTGGCTTCCCCACCGGCGTGAAATGGGGTCTCTGCCGTCCCAACAAGGCAGACCAGAAATATATGATTTGTAACGCCGACGAAGGTGACCCGGGCGCATTTATGGACCGTTCCATCCTCGAAGGTGACCCGCACAGCATCATCGAAGCTATGGCTATCGGCGGTTTCTGTATCGGCGCAACCAAGGGTTTGATCTACATCCGTGCTGAATACCCGCTCGCTATCCACCGCTTGCAGGTCGCTATCGGCCAGGCCCGCGAATACGGCCTCCTCGGTAAGAACATCTTCGGCACTGACTTCGATTTTGACATCGAACTCCGCTACGGTGCTGGCGCATTCGTTTGCGGTGAGGAAACCGCTTTGATCCACTCCATGGAAGGTCAGCGTGGCGAACCCACCTTCAAACCCCCGTTCCCGGCAGTCGAAGGCTTCATGAAGAAACCCTCTAACGTAAACAACGTTGAAACCCTCGCCAACATCCCGGTTATCATCAACAAGGGTTGGGAATGGTTCTCATCCATCGGTACCGAAAAGTCAAAAGGTACGAAAGTGTTCGCATTGGCAGGCCAAATCAACAACGTGGGTTTGATCGAAGTTCCGATGGGCATCACCCTTCGTGAAATCATCTACGAAATCGGTGGCGGCATCAAGGGCGGCAAACAGTTCAAAGCTGTTCAGACCGGTGGTCCTTCAGGCGGCTGCTTGACCGAGAAGTTCCTCGACACCCCGATCGATTACGAAAACCTCGTGGCTGCTGGCTCAATGATGGGCTCTGGCGGTATGATCGTTATGGACGAAACCAGCTGTATGGTTTCTGTTGCCAAGTTCTACCTCGACTTCACCGTTGAAGAATCCTGCGGTAAGTGCTCACCCTGCCGTATCGGTAACAAGAGAATGTGCGAAATTCTCGACAAGATCACCAAAGGCCAAGGCACCATGGAAGATCTCGACACTTTGCGCAACCTCGCCAAAGTCATCAAAGACAGCGCACTCTGCGGCTTAGGTCAGACTTCACCGAACCCGGTTCTTTCTACCATCGACAACTTCTGGGATGAATACGTTGCCCACGTTGTTGACAAGAAATGTCCCGCTGGTCAGTGCAAGGCACTCAAGAAATATGTCATCGATCCTGACAAGTGTAAGGGCTGTACCGCTTGCGCAAGAAAATGCCCGGTTGGCGCTATCCACGGCACCGTCAAGAACCCGCACGAAATCGACCAAGCTGCCTGTATCAAGTGCGGTACCTGTATCGACACTTGCAAATTTAACGCAATCAGTATTCAATAATTTTAAGACAATATATAATGGATAAAATTAAAGTTACCATAGATAATAGAACCGTTGAAGTTGCAAAAGGTACCACCATCTTGAAAGCAGCTCAACAATTAGGAATCGAAATCCCCACTTTGTGCCATTTCGAATTGGAAGGTTTGAATTTCCACAACCGTCCCGGCGGATGCCGTATTTGCGTTGTCGAAGTTCCCGGCCGTAGAACCCTCGCTCCCGCCTGCGTTACCGAATGCATGCCCGACATGGTTGTCTATACCAACAGCCCGCGCGTTCTCAATGCTCGCAAAACCGTCCTCGAACTCATCCTTTCCGACCACCCGGCAGATTGCTTGAACTGCTCAAAATGCGGTTCTTGCGAATTGCAAGACCTCGCCATCCGCTTCGGCGTTCGCGAAAATCCCTACGTTGGTGGCAATCATGTTCAGTCAGAATACAAGGTTGAGGTTTCTCCCTCCATCATCCGCGACATGAACAAGTGCGTGATGTGCCGTCGTTGCGAAGAAATGTGTAACAAGGTTCAGACCGTTGGCGCACTCTCCGCTATCGAACGTGGCTTCCCGGCAGTTGTTTCCACCGCTTTCGGCAACACCCTCACCGAATCACCGTGCGTATTCTGCGGCCAGTGCGTTGCAGTTTGCCCCGTCGGCGCCCTTACCGAAGTTGACAACAATTACCAAGTTCTCCGCGACCTCGCAGACCCGAACAAGAAAACCGTCGTTCAGGTGGCTCCCGCTGTTCGTGTCGCTCTCGGCGAAGAATTCGGCATGAAACCCGGCGAAATCGTTACCGGCAAGCTCGCAGCTGCTCTCAAAGCCATCGGCTTCGACTATGTATTCGATACCGACTGGTCGGCTGACTTGACCATTATGGAAGAAGGTACCGAGCTCATCGGCCGTTTGAAGAAATTCCTGGCCGGCGACAAGGACGTTAAGATTCCGTTGATGACCTCTTGCTGCCCCGCTTGGGTTAACTTCTATGAAAAACATTTCCCGCAGTTGCGTGAATATCCTTCATCAGCAAAATCTCCGCAGCAGATGTTCGGCGCAGTAGCTAAGAACTACTTCGCAGAAAAGATCAACTGCAAACGCGAAGATATGGTTTGCGTTTCCGTAATGCCCTGCTTGGCTAAGAAATACGAAACCGGTCGTGAAGAATTCAAGAAAAACGGCAATCCGGATGTTGACTATTCCATCTCAACCCGCGAATTGGCTCGCTTGATCAAGATGTTCAACATCGACTTCAACACCCTCGAACCCATCGAATTCGACAGCCCGCTCGGCGAATCCACTGGTGCTGCTGTTATCTTCGGTGCTACTGGCGGTGTTATGGAAGCTGCTGTTCGTACCGCTTACGAAGTCCTCACCGGCAAGACTCTTCCGAAGATCGACTTCGAAGAACTCCGCGGTTTGGAAGGCGTTCGCGAAGCAGTTGTTGACATCGACGGCCTCAAACTCAACCTCGCTGTTGTTTATGGTTTGGGTAACGCTCGCAAGATGCTCGAACTCATTGAAAAGGGTGAATGCAAATATCACGCTATCGAAGTTATGGCTTGCCCCGGCGGCTGTATCGACGGCGCTGGTCAGCCCTATCATCACGGAGATTCAAGCATCATCAAAGCTCGTTGGGAAGCTACTTACCGTGCTGACCGCGAACTCCCGATCCGTAAATCTCACGAAAACCCGTCAATTCAGGCAATTTACAAGGAATACTACAAAGAACCGTGCGGACATTTGTCACACGAACAATTGCACACGATTTATTTCGACAAGAAAATCCGCGTTGACGAAGAATAATCACCTAAAAGCAAATATTGAATCATGAAAATACAAAAACAATTAAAAGATCAAATCGTTGAGATTTGTAATTCATTCAACAACGATCCTTGCAACCTGATCAATGTTTTGCACCAGGTTCAGGGCAAGATTGGTTATCTTCCTGTTGAAGTTCAACAAGTTATCGCTGAATGCCTGCATATTCCTGCATCAAAGGTTTACGGTGTTGTTACCTTCTACGCCTTCTTCACGATGACTCCGAAGGGCAAATACGCTGTTTCCGTATGCTTGGGTACTGCTTGCTACGTGCGTGGTGCTGAAAAGGTGCTCGAAGAATTCGAACGCCAGCTCGGTATCAAGTCGGGTGAAACCGATGCAACGGGTACGTTCTCACTGAACACCCTCCGTTGCGTTGGCGCATGCGGTCTGGCTCCGGTTGCCATGGTTGGCGACAAGGTTTACGGCCGTTTGACCCCCGCCGATGTGAAAGCCATCGTTGAAGAATATCGCGCAATGGAAAAATAATCCATTCCGGTTTTCAATAAAAAAAGCGCGACAGCAATGTCGCGCTTTTTTTATGCCCTCGCTCATCCATAATCATTAATTAGTACTGTTGCGATATTTATTTTGAAGATAAAAAATCAAGCGTCAGCATGAATTCCCCTCCTTTTTAAGGAGGGGATAAAGGGGTGGTAATATAGAAATAATATTCAAATCAAAAAATCAAAGAACGCTTGTATCTTATATTATATCAACAACTTATATGATTTTTAAAAACTTTATCGCAACAGTATTAATCATTAATGGAAAAACAGATTTAGTTAAACAATTATTGCTGTTCGGTAAACATTATTCCAACCACAAAAGACAAAATTTCTGGTTTTGTCTTGTTTGTTTTAGGTTTATTATATGTCATTGACGGAGTGAGTTCCGTAATAGTGATTATACGTATAGAAAACTATCCGACCAGACAGCGTAACTGACTGATTGTCTGCTCTCAGCAGTTCAACTTTCTTTTTTCTTGTAAAAAAGAAAGTTGCAAAGACGCGGGTAAGCGAGCAAAAAGAAAGCTTGCTTGCTTTTTCGAGTGCGAGCGGCTTATTTGAAGAAAACACGCTTTTCCGCTGTGCTTCGGTTTCCAACAAAATCGGTCGTTGCTGTGTTGTGCGAGCCCAAACTTGTAAAACGTTGGCTTGACAGCCTTCCGTTTTGCTTCGGACACGGCCTCGCACGGCACTCCGCAACTCCTCGATTTTGTAAGGAGAACCGAGCTAAAGGCGGCCGCAGTAGGAAAACGCCTTGCTTTAAATTCCGCTTTCAACAGATGGTAATTCGCAAGTTACCAGATAATTAAACGACAAGGTAAACAAAAAAGAAAAATTTCCTTTTAATTTCCTCAAAATTTCCTGCGCATTTCTTGTTTCACGCCAAAGGCAGAAAATAATTTTCAAATTTCAATTAAAAGAACTTTCAGATCTCAACTCCATAATCACTATTATCGGAACTTAAATCCACAAGACAAGGGCGGATTTTGAAATCAAGCCTTGCGGAAAACAGTTCCCTCCTTTTTCAATTTTTACTGGACAGCAATAATAAAGAAAGTATTGGCTGCCTGGTCCGAATTAGTCCGAATTAATATGCTACGAACAGACGGCAGAAATTGAAATCCGAAAGCGGGAAAGCAAAATTGTGAGGCATGCTAATCCGCAATAAATTCGTATTTTTGCAGCTCTTTTCAAAATGAAGCAGAAAGATTTCGTATTTAACATCGCTATCCTTATTTTCCTGAACCTGCTGGTAAAACCGTTCTGGATTCTGGGGGTGGATGTGGCTGTGCAAAACCGCGTGGGTGCTGCAGCATACGGACTCTATTTTGCCATTTTCAACTTTACCTATATATTTAATGTGGTGCTTGATATGGGCATCACCAATTTCAACAACCGCAACATCGCGCGCCACACGCAACTGCTCGCCAAGCACCTTTCGGGCATCATCGTGCTCAAACTGCTGCTGGGCGCCGTATATATGCTCGTCACCTTCGGCGTCGCGCTTGCCATCGGCTACGATTCGCTCCACTTCAAACTGCTCTTCTGGATGGGTGTCAACCAGTTCCTTAACTCCTTGATCCTCTACCTGCGCTCCAACGTCTCCGCCCTGCTTATGTTCAAAACCGACAGCGTGCTATCCGTCCTCGACCGCCTCATGATGATTGTGATTTGCGGTATCTTGTTGTGGACTAATGTTTTAAGAACTAATTTCGCTATCGAGTATTTCGTCTATGCGCAGACTGCTGCATACACTTTTTCCGCTCTCATCGCTCTCGTGGTTGTACTTTGCAAGGCAAAATCGTGCCGACTGCATTGGAATTCCGCCTTTTCGCTTATGATTCTGAAGAAGAGCTTTCCCTTCGCGCTGCTCTATCTCCTCATGGCGTTTTACAACCGTATTGACTCTGTGATGCTGGAACGCCTGTTGCCCGGCAATATCGCCACTTTCGAAGCTGGAATCTACGCTTCCGCCTTCCGTCTGCTGGACGCCCTGGTCATGATTTCCTACCTCTTCTCCGTCATCCTGCTGCCGCTGTTTTCAAAAATGCTTAAAGAAAAAGAGGAACTCGGCGGCATCATCCAAAGCGCCTTCTCGCTACTTTTCTTCTTCGCCATCACTGCCGTAACTATACTGCTGGCTTTCAAAGTGCAGGTTTTGCAACTTCTTTACAACGAGCATGTTAACGAAAGCGCTGAAGTGTTTAGCTTCCTCATTCCCTGCATTATCCCTATATCCATGACCTACATCTTCGGCACGCTGCTGACCGCCAACGGCAGCATGCGCCTGCTGAACCTGTCGGCCGTCGTCGGTATTGTGGTTAATTTGGCGGTCAACTTCATGCTTATTCCGCATTTGCACGCACGCGGTGCCGCCATCGCCAGTCTGAGTACGCAGTCGGTGATGGCGGGCATACAAACCGTTATCGCCTTCCGTCAACTTCATATCCCGCTTAAAACCATTCCATGGATTAAAGTGCTGGCATTTACGGTGATACTCGTTCCCTATACGCTCGTTTTCGCGCGCCACTTCCACGGTAACGTGCTATTCGCGCTGCTAATTACTGGCATTTTTGCATGCATCATCGCCTTCGCCACACGATTGGTCCCGCTCCGATTCTGGAAAGATTTCAGCGGAACGGGCAATCGCAAGTGAACTTTTTTTATTGAAATTTGTAATAAAACACGAAATCAATCCTAAAAAATGAAGTTATCCGTCTCCAATAAAGAAATTTGGCAAATTACCTATCCGATTATTTTCGGCAATTTAGCGCAGACGATTATCGTGTTGGTGAACACCATCTTTTTGGGACACGTGGGTAAAGTGGAGTTGGGCGCGGCTATGATGGCTGGACTTTACTACTTGGTTTTCACCACTGTAGCGCAAGGTTTTGCGGTCGGTGTGCAGATTCTGGTGGCGCGCCGGCTGGGGGAAAACAACCTCAAAAGCATCGGACGTATTTTCGAACACGGCTTTTATTTCATTTTGCTGTTGGGACTGATTATTTTCGGCGTGCTGGTATTCAGCACGCAGTCCTTCTTCGGCCTCATTATCCATTCGGATGCCATCCGCGCCTCCGCGATTGAATTTATGAATTTCCGTCAATGGGGTATTATCTTTGTGAGTATCAACTTCTTATTCCGCTCGCTCTACATCGGACTCTCCAACACAAAAATTATCACTTACACCACGTTGATGATGGCGATGGTGAACATCTTCTTCGATTATTCCTTTATTTTTGGGCATTTCGGATTGCCGAAGATGGGCGTCGCGGGTGCCGGTCTTTCCTCTGTGATGGCCGAATTTACCGCCACCGTCGTTTTCTTCATCTACACTTTTAAGGTTTTACCTTACAAAGATTACAACCTCTTCAAATTCAGTAAGTTCGATGGCTCAATGCTGCGGTCGGTGCTGAAGATTTCGCTGCCCACTATGTTCCAGCGCCTGATTTCGTTTGGCACGTGGTTCCTCTTTTTCGCTATGATTGAGCATTTGGGCGAGCAGGAGATGGCTATTTCGGGCATTGTGCGCAGCGTCTATATGTTGTGTACCATTTCGGTTTTCGCCTACAGCGCCACGGCCAACACCGTCACCAGCCGTCTGATTGGCGCGGGTTTGCAGGATGAGGTGCCGAAAACGATGTTGCGCGTGCTTAAGATGTCGTGGCTGACACTTCTTCCTATCTTATTGATATTCATTGTATTTCCGCAGCAAATCGCTTCCGTCTATACCGATGACGCCGCGCTGGCGGCGCAGTCGGTGCCGGCGCTTTACACCGTTTATATTGCCTCGGTCATTATGGCCGCCGCGATGGTCATCTTCGAATTCGTGTCGGGAACGGGCCGCACCTTCATCGCTTTGGTCTTGGAAACCGTTGTGTTGTGTTTTTACGTCGGGTACATCTATCTGGCCACCGAAATGCTGCATTTCCCCATCCGCTGGGTGTGGTGCTCTGAATGGGTATATGCCGTCCTTATTCTCCTGCTGTCGTGTGGATTTATGAAGTTTTATCCTTGGAAGCCAACCAATTTGGCGACGACAGATTCTAATTTGGATAAATAATTATGAAACTTTATGAACTGATTTCCAATATAAAAAGCTCTCTACTTTCCACTTTCAATTTAAGAAGGTTCTCTTTTCTCGTTATATCTTTTTAACACAAAATCTTCCTCTTTTCTATCATTAACTCCTAACTAAATTGTACCTTTGCCCAATGAAAAAAATGTTGATTTTACTGCTTGTTGCTTGGTTCGCAACGTTCGTGACGAATGCTCAAACTATTTATACTTTAGATAGTTGCAAGTCGATGGCACTGCGCGGCAGTCTTGTTGTGCAGAACAAGCAGCTGGCGGTGGAAAGTGCTAAAGAGGTGAAAAAGTCGGCCTTTACTAAATATTTCCCCTCTGTTTCGGCGGCGGGTGGCGGCTTTTGGCTTAGCAACCACATGATGGATATGGACTTCGATCTGGGCCGTTTCCAAACCAATTTCTTTTCCCCGGTTTCCATCAACATCGACCTGCCTGCCATCCCGTTGCAGATGCTGAAATACGGCGCTACCGGAGGCATTACCGCGGTACAGCCCGTATTCGCCGGACTGCGTATCGTTCACGGCAACCAGCTGGCCCGGCTTGGCGTGGAAGCCGCTGAGTTACAGGTGCAAATGTCGGAAGATGAGGTGTGCGAACAAGTCGAATACTACTATTGGCAAATCGTTGCCTTGCAGGAAAAACTGAAAATGCTGGCATCTCTTGAACGCCAACTCGAACATATCAACGGTGACGTGGAGGCCGCCATCAAAGCCGGTGTCACCACCACAAATGACAAACTGAAGGTGCAACTCAAACAGCAGGAACTCGCTTCTGGCAAACTGCGCGTGCAAAACGGCATCCGTACCTATAAGTCGGTGCTGCAACAAACCGCCCAGCTGCCCACCGCGGACTTTGAGTTGGCCACCGACACCATGGTTATGCCGGCTTTCCCGCAGGATTGTTATGTGGAAACGCAAAATGGTGTGAATCAGCGTGTTGAAACGAAACTTCTGGATATGCAGGTGAAAGCCGCCGAGCTGCAGACGCAGATGAAAATTGGCGAATACCTGCCACAAGTCGCCGTCGGTGCCGGCTACTCCGCCTACTATATGAACGTGAACGCCGACAATACTGCAACCAACAACTTCGGGATGGTCTTTGGTACTGTTTCCGTCCCGCTGAGTGGCTGGTGGGAAGGTGCGCACGCCATTCGCCAGTGCCGCATTAACGAACAGATGGCACGCAACGAACGCGACAACAACCGCCAGCTGATGAACGTACAGGTGCAACAGAACTGGAACGAATTGGAAGAGTCTTACCAACAACTACTTATTGCTCAAAAATCCATCGAACTCTCCGAGGAAAATCTCCGTATGCAGCAGGATTTTTATGAAGCCGGCACCACCACCCTGTCCGACCTTCTTAACGCACAATCTATGCTTCAACAGAGTTTCGACAGCTATTGCGAGGCATTCGTCAATTTCCAAGTCAAAAAACGCGCCTATTTGAAAAATACAGGTAGAAATTAATTATTAAAACACAATAAGTTATGAGCAAGAAAAGCATTATTACCCTGGCTGTGGTTGGTGGCATCATTATCATCGCCATCCTTAGTTGCATCGGAATGTACAATGGTTTGGTTGACAAAGATGAAAAGGCTGCAGAAAGCTGGGCGCAGGTACAGAACGTTTATCAGCGTCGCGCAGACCTGATTCCGCAGTTAGTGGCTACCGTTCAGGGCGCTGCCGATTTTGAAAAAAGCACGCTTAACGATGTGATCACCGCCCGTTCCGCCGCTACTTCCGTCAAAATCGACCCCGCCAACGCCACTCCTGAACAGCTGAAGGCCTTTCAAGATGCACAAGACCAACTCTCATCTTCATTGAGCAGATTGCTGGTGAGTGTTGAACGCTATCCGGAACTAAAGGCAAATCAGAACTTTAGAGATTTGCAGGTTCAGTTGGAAGGTACTGAAAACCGCATCACGGTAGAACGTAAGAATTTTAATACCGCCGTTCAGGATTACAATAAAACGATTCGCAAATTCCCCAAAAACATCGTTGCGGGTATGTTCGATTTTGAAAAACGTGCCTACTTCGAAGCAACTCCCGGCGCTGAAAAAGCTCCCAACGTCAGCTTTGAATTCTAATTATAACGGATTTATCGTTCGTAAATGAAACGTATTGCGCTTTTTCTGTTCCTGCTCGCTTCGGCCTTTGCCGCGGTTGCCCAAATTCCGCCGGCACCTAATCCTCCGCGCTTGGTGAATGACTTTGCCGAACTGATGAACCAACAGCAGGTGGATGCGCTTGAGCGACGGCTGGTGGCATTCAACGACTCCACCAGCAACATGATCTGCGTGGTGACGGTCAACTCATTCAACGGCCTGACCGCGCATGAGTTCGCGTATGAAATAGGGGATAAGTGGGGCGTGAAAAGTCGTGCCATAGGCAAAAACAACGGCGTCGTCATTCTCATCAAACCGAAAAACGAGACCGACGGCGAGGTGCGTATCGAAGTCGGATACGATTTGGAAGCCGTTCTGCCAGACGCATTCGTCAGTCGTCTGGCTGCCGATACTATGGTCCCGCATTTTAAGGCCAACGACTACTACGGTGCTGTGGAGGCCGTCCTTGATGTGATGCTGCCGATTATTTCGGGCGAGATATCGTACAAGGAGTACGACGATGAGACAGGCTATGCAGGCACCATCATTTTTTCTGTTGTGTTTCTGCTGGTTCTTATCTTTACCTTCATCTTTTTCTTCCGTTCAGGCGGCAAAGGCAAAGGCCGAGGCAACGGAAACTTTGGCGGCGATAGCGACCTTTGGAAGTGGATAATAATTGGTTCACTGCTTTCCGACAATAGCAACAACGATTCGTCGCGCCACGGTGGATATGATGGAGGATACGGCGGCTTTGGAGATTATGGTGGCGGCTTCGGCGGTGGTTTTGGCGGCTTTGGCGGCAGCGGTGGTTTCGGCGGCGGCGGCGGCGGCTCCCGCTGGTAGCCTTTTCTAAGCAGGAAGTAGAAAGTAGGAGGTAGTAAGTAGTAAGTAGTAAGTAGTAAGTCGGGTATCAGCCAATTTCCAATTCTCAACTCTCATCTTTCATCTCTCATCTCTCGTCTCTCATCTCTCATCTCTTATCTCTCATCTCTTATCTCTCATCTCTTATCTCTTATC
>JAKSMF010000065.1 GCA_024400775.1 Bacteroidales bacterium
GTAAATCTGACCATCGGTAATTGAGATCACGTTGGTCGGGATGTATGCGGAAACGTCACCTGCCTGTGTTTCGATGATTGGGAGTGCGGTAAGAGAGCCGCCACCTTTGACGATGGGTTTCAGAACTGCCGGAAGGTCGTTCATTTGAGCAGCGATTTCATCAGATTCGATGACTTTAGCGGCTCTTTCGAGCAGTCTGGAGTGGAGGTAGAACACATCGCCAGGGTAAGCTTCACGTCCAGGCGGACGACGGAGAAGCAAAGAAACTTCACGATATGCTACGGCCTGTTTGGACAAGTCGTCATAGATGATGAGGGCCGGGCGTCCCGTGTCGCGGAAGAATTCGCCGATGGCGGCACCTGCGAACGGAGCGTAGAACTGCATTGCAGCGGTATCGGATGCGGTTGCAGCGACAACGATGGTATAAGGCATCGCACCATGTTCGGTAAGGTTCTTCACGATACTTGCAACGGTTGAACCTTTCTGACCTACAGCAACATAGATACAGTAAACAGGTTTGCCTTCATCGTAAAATTTCTTCTGGTTAATAATGGTATCGATAGCGATAGCGGTTTTACCGGTCTGGCGGTCACCAATAATCAACTCACGCTGGCCGCGACCGATCGGAATCATAGCATCGACAGCCTTGATACCGGTTTGGAGCGGTTCTTTCACGGGCTGACGGAAGATGATACCGGGAGCCTTACGTTCAAGAGGCATTTCATAGAGGTCGCCTTCGATTTTGCCTTTACCGTCGATGGGGTCGCCAAGAGTATTGATGACACGACCACAAAGGCCTTCGCCAACGCGGATGGAGGCGATACGACCGGTGCGGTTGCAGAGGTCGCCTTCGTTAAGTGACTTGGAGTCGCCAAGCAAGACGACACCGACGTTGTCCTCTTCCAGGTTGAGCACGATGCCCATGATATTACCTTCTTCTTTTTCAAATACGACCAATTCGCCTGACTGGGCGTTTTCGAGGCCATAGACACGGGCGATTCCGTCACCGACCAGCAGCACGGTACCGACCTCGGCTAATTCGGCCTTGGAGTCGTAATTTTGTAACTGTTGACGAAGAATAGCAGTTACTTCTGATGGTTTAATTTCTGCCATATTATTGATATTTAACTATTTATTCTAGAAATTAGTCTGATACAAATTGTGCGAGAACTCGGCACGGAGTTTGTTGATACGACCGAGAATGCTGGCGTCGAAGAGGAAATCATCGACATGCAATACGACGCCACCGATGATTTTCGGATTCACTACCTGATTTAGGATGATGGTGGAATGGGTTTGTTCTTCGAGCAACTTTTTAATTTCGCCAATAAGTTGATCGTTCATTTCGACAGCTGTCGTTACCGTAGCGATTTTGATGTTGTGGCTACGATAATAACATTGTATATAATTGTCGAAGATATCGGTCAAGGCCGGTTCACGACGATTTTTAAGGATGAGCAGCAGGAATTGGAGTGAGATCGGGTTCACCTTGCCTTCGAAAAGGGCTTTAAAGATGGCCTCTTTCTTTTCGGCGGGCATAATGGGACTTTCGATGATGACACGCAATTCACGATTTTCGTTGAAGACAGAAGTGAGGAGCTGCATATCCTGAAAGACCGCATCTTCGCAATGCTGTTCCACAGCAAAGTCGTACAAGGCAGCTGCATAACGACCTGATAATTTAGTCTTTTTCATCTACAAAGAATTGATTAGTTGATACTTACGTCTTTCATCCATTTAGCGACGAGTTCTTCTTGTTTTTGTTTGTCGCTCAACTCTTCGGTAAGGACTTTTTCGGCGATTTCGATAGACATCTGAGCGATTTCGTTTTTGATGTCAGTGATGGCCTTCATTTTTTCGAAGTGGATGTTTTGTTTAGCTTCGTCGATGAGGTTTTGTGCTTCACGAGAAGCTTTTTCTTTGGCTTCGTCGTACATTTTCTCGCTCATTTTGCGGGCTTCTGCGAGGATGGCGTCACGTTCTTCTTTGGCTTTTACGAGCAGTGCTTCGTGTTCTGACTTGAGATTTTTCATTTCCTCGCGAGCCATCTCGGCAGCATTCAGCTGTTCGTTAATGTGTTCTTCACGCTTGGCAATGGCTTTAGTAATGGACTTGAAGGCTTTGATAAGAATAATACATAAGATACCGAATCCAATGACCATCCAGAAAAGCAATCCAAAAGAAGGTGTAATCAATTCCATAGTAATTTGATTTTAGTTATAAAAAATGCGCGGCAAATATACGTAAATTATTTATAATATAAGCGAATCGGACAGATTTTTTTCGCGCTTGCTGTCAACGCTCAAAAATCTGTCCGACAAAATATGTTAATCAAATGATTACAAAATATTTACGGTTCAATGGCACGAATAGCGCGCAAAACACGTTTTTCGGTTTCCTCAACACCGAGGGCCGATACGATTTCAAACAAATCGGGTCCTTTGGCTGCTCCGACAAGCGCTATTCGGAAACTATTCATAATGGCGCCCATATTCAGTTCATTGCCCTGAACGTATTCCATCACTTGATCGTGTGCCATTTGTTTGTCGAAGGGCTGCACTTTTTTGATGATTTCCATCATCTGACGGAGGTGGGCCGCCGTGCCCGGTTTCCATCTTTTCTTCACCGCCTGCGGATCATATTCTTCCGGGGCGACGAAGAAATAGGAAGTCTGTTCCCAGAATTCGGGAATGAAGTGGACGCGTTCCTTCATCAATTCCACTACATATTTTAGATAGTCGGTGCTGGCCTGGACATTGTGTTTTTCCAACTCTTTTCCAAACATTTCAAGCAGTCGGTCGTTATCGGCCATCTGAATATACTGGTGGTTGAACCATTTGGCTTTCTCGAGGTTGAACTTGGCGCCAGACTTGCTGATATTGTCGATGGAGAAAAGTTTCACAAGGGTGTCCAAATCCATAATTTCCTGTTCGGTACCAGGATTCCACCCCAGAAGTGCGAGCATATTCACCACTGCTTCAGGAAGATAACCGCTTTCACGATAGCCCGAAGATATGTCACCGCTTTTGGGATCTTTCCACTGCAACGGGAAAACGGGGAATCCCAGACGGTCGCCATCTCGCTTACTGAGTTTGCCGTTACCGTCGGGTTTGAGCAATAGCGGGAGGTGAGCAAATTGGGGGGCTTCCCAACCGAAGGCCTTGTACAGCATCACATGCAACGGAGCCGACGGCAGCCATTCTTCGCCACGGATAACGTGGGAAATTTCCATAGTGTGGTCATCAACGATGTTGGCCAAATGATAGGTCGGCATCCCGTCGGATTTGTATAACACTTTATCATCCAATAAATTAGAATTAATCGTAACGTCACCACGAATCAAGTCGTGAACGGTGATGTCAAGGTTGGCGGGGTATTTGAATCTTACGACGTAGGGTTCACCGGCAGCCAGTTTCGCATTAACCTCTTCGGCAGAGAGTGACAGCGAGTTGCAAAGTCCATCGCGGGTAGTGGCATCATACTGGAAGGTTTTCTTCTGCGCTTCGGCCTCTTTGCGCTTGGCATCCAGCGCTTCCGGGGTATCGAAAGCGTAGTAAGCCCAGCCGTTTTCCAACAGAAAATCAGCATATTGCTTGTACATCGGTTTGCGGTCCGACTGTTTGTACGGGCCGAAATTGCCGCCGATGCCGACACCTTCATCGAATTTGATGCCGAGCCATTGGAAAGCCTCGATGATATATGCCTCAGCGCCAGGCACAAAGCGCGTCTGGTCGGTATCTTCGATACGAAGCAGGAAGTCTCCACCGTTTTGTTTGGCGAACAGATAGTTGTACAAAGCGGTACGCACGCCGCCGATGTGTAGCGGTCCGGTAGGACTGGGAGCGAATCTTACTCTAACTTTTTTCATATTATAAATTATTGATTTTCAATTAAATATTTTAATAATACAACAAAGTGAATGCTGTTTTATCTAATTATTCATTACTCGTAATTAGTGTAAAAAACGGCGTGCAAAAATACTATTTTTTAATGGAAGAAGGCGAATTTATTTTGATGTTCTTTTACTAAAAGCATGAAAAAATGACAGCAAGCGGCTATTTTATCGACATCCGATAGATTTCCTGTCCACGAGAACCAACCACGACGTGGTTGTCGATGATGATTGGTGAACCCTCAAAATTATTCGCCATCAATTTACAAAAAATAATCTCGCCCGTTTTTGCATCTATGAGATACACACGTCCTTGGCAGTCGCCTGTAAATACGAACATCTCATCTTTTTCGTTCATCAAGGCAATGGGGGAAGACCACGGATACCACTTGAGGTGTGTGCGGTAAACGATTTTGCCGGTATGTTTGTCCAGTGCGATAAATTCGCCGCCAATCGTAGGAAGGTTCACGCATAAATTATAGAATATCAAATCTTTACAATTCCCACGTCCCAACAACGGTGTGGCAAACAGACCGCCTTCAAATTTATGTCCATTACTTACGACAACGCGGGCAGGAATAGGTTGCTGCCACACTCGTTGTCCGTTGCGTGCATCAAGTTTCACCAAATAAGAGTAATTGATGCTATCGTGTTGTTTATCGATTTCACAACCGCTATACAGGTATGGGATGCCGTCTTCTTCTTCAATAACAGGGCTGGCATCGCTGTCGTCATGATTATTGTAATGCCATACGGGTTGCAGGGTATTCAGATTAAAGCAGATAATATGTCCATGATTATCAGTTATATATCCATAATTTTTATAAACGGCCATAGAGGATTCGACACCGGGACTTCCCCATCGTCCAGCCGAATGGTAACGCAGGGTTGAATGCAGCAGCATTTCACCATTGGGGGAATAATATTTGTAAACCGTGCCGTTTTCGCCCACGCGGAAAATGAAATCACCGACGCGGACAGGGGAAGCATCGTAGGCATGCCATTGGCGCCATGCCTGCGCGTCGCGCCCCTGGAAATGCGTGCGGGTATGGGAATAAAGATTATAGGTGGCCGCACCAAACGGTTCTTGTCGCGGAATCCCCTGCCCCACATACAAATTACCATTGAGCAACGGATCCAACGACGGTGTGCCTTTAATATTATTTTGTACGTCAATCGGGGAGCGCGACGAGTCTCCCGTTTCAAAATCAATAAAATATACCTTGCCGCAGAGTGAGCCCACAATGATTTCCTTGTTGGAAAAACACTTTTTCAACGCGGGGGATTCTTGGCGGAAACGTTTCATGCAACTATCTGGCCAGCAGACGTATAACGGTTGTCCTGTCCAGCCCGTTCCCCCACCCCACTGGCCATACTTGGTGATGATTCTGTCATAATCGGTTAGGAATTTCCAATCTACGCAGACGGTGTCGGGGCGACCGGTGATTTTCCCACAGAATTGCGCATCACGGCGCGGACCGCCGCGAAAGGTATATATGCCTGGGGCGTTGGCGTAACAGTCGCTGAAATCGTGAATTACGCCAGAATGGATGGTGTCGAAAGTGTCGATTTGGAACTCCAATTCTGCCACGGAGGGATACGTCGTATCAGGGAGCAAACAAGGCCGCTCACACTGCGGCTTGTTTTCGTGCTTGGTAGTAACTGCCTGTGGCTGTGTGCGATGACAAGCCACAAGCAATATCAGGACGCTGAAAAACGGCAAGAAAAGGAGCCTCAGTTTCATTTGGAGAGATACTCGTGAATGGCGTGTGCGGCCTTTTTCCCTGCGCCCATCGCTAAAATCACTGTAGCGGCACCACTGACGGCATCACCGCCGGCGAAGATACCGGGACGGGAGGTGCGCCCGCATTCGTCGGCTTCCAGACAGCCCTTGCGTGTAGCGGCCAAACCAGGTGTTGTGCTGCGAATCAACGGGTTAGGTGAAGTGCCAAGGGCCATGATGACCATATCGACGTCGAGTGTGAATTCGCTGCCGGCGACTTCCACCGGACGGCGACGGCCGGAGGCATCCGGTTCGCCCAGTTCCATGTGGACACATTCCATTGATGTTACCCAACCATCCTCATTTCCAACAATTTGCACCGGGTTACACAGTAGGTTGAAGATGATGCCTTCCTCTTTAGCGTGATGGACTTCTTCTGCGCGGGCGGGCAGTTCGGCTTCGGAGCGGCGGTAAACCACATGGACCTCAGCGCCCAATCGGAGCGCGGTACGTGCAGCATCCATGGCCACATTGCCACCGCCGACGACGGCCACTTTTCTACCAACAAAGTTAGGTGTGTCGTGGGTATTTCTGTATGAGAAAAGCAGGTTGTTTCGGGTTAAAAATTCATTGGCGGAAACGACACCGCAGAGGTTTTCGCCCGGGATGCCCATGAAATTAGGCAGACCCGCGCCGCTACCGATAAATACAGCTTCAAAACCCTCTTTATCAAAGAGATCATCAATAGAGACCGTACGTCCAATCACAACATCACGTTCGAATTTAGCAACCAGCGGGCGCAAATTTTCCACTTCGTGTTTGACGACGGTTTCTTTGGGCAGACGGAAGGAGGGGATTCCATAGACGAGTACGCCGCCAAATTCGTGAAGTGCCTCAAATATAGTTACTTCGTAACCTTTCATTAAAAGCTCTTTGGCGCAAGTAATGCCCGCTGGCCCGCTACCGATGACGGCTACTTTGTGACCGTTTTGAGCAGTCTTTTCTGCAAAAGAGAGATGGTTTTCACGGGCGTAATCACCGACAAATCTTTCGAGTTTCCCGATGGCAATCGGTTCAAACTTATTACCCATCACGCATTTACCTTCGCATTGACTTTCTTGTGGGCAGACACGACCGCACACGGCCGGCAAAGCGGAATCCTGATTGATGATGCGTGCGGCTTCTTCGAAATTACCAGTTGCAACTTCATGTATGAAACCGGGAATATTGATATTGACGGGGCAGCCTTGGACACACTGCGGATTTTTGCAGTTGAGGCAGCGGCGTGCTTCTACGACGGCCTCTTCGGCATCATAGCCAAGGCATACTTCGTCGAAGTTGGTGGCGCGGACCTTCGGTTCCTGCTCACGAACGGGGACACGTTTTTTCTTGTCTGGAACTTCTTCGGTGATACCGCCGACATGGCAGACATGCCCTTCAGCCTTTTCTTCAGCTTCTAACTGTTTGCGTGTCACAACATTGTTATACATTGCCTGACGTTTCATCGCTTGGTTGAAATCGACAAGTGCGCCGTCAAATTCGGGGCCATCGACGCAGGTGAATTTGGTTTCGCCACCCACATTCACACGACAAGCGCCGCACATACCCGTGCCATCTACCATGAGGGCATTCAAGCTGACGGTACATTTGATGCCGAAATCTTTTGCCATAGCCGCCACAAACTTCATCATAATCATAGGGCCGATGGCGATGATTTCATCGTAATGTTTGCCGCTTTCGATGAGCGCGCGCAGTTGGTCGGTGACCAAACCCTTGTTGCCGTAGGAGGCATCATCGGTGGTGACATACAGGTTGCTAACGGAACGCAGTTCTTCTTCAAAAATCAGCAGGGATTTGGTTTTAACGCCGACGATGACATCAACTTGGATGCCGTCGTTGTGTAACCATTTGACCTGTGGATAGATAGGTGCAATTCCCACGCCGCCGCCGATGAAAACGTAATGTTTGGCGGCGCGTTCTTCATGGGTGAGGTTGACAAATTCTGAGGGATTGCCGAGCGGCCCGACGATGTCGAGCAATGCGTCACCGACTTCCATTGTAGCGAGGTCGCGGGTGGATTTTCCGATGGCCTTGAAAACCAATGTCACAGAACCTTTGGTAGTATCAGAATCACTGATAGTTAAAGGAATACGTTCTGCTGTAGGTGATTTTTTGACAATAACGAACTGTCCGGGCAGAGCGGACTGAGCAATACGCGGTGCGGCGACTTCCATCAGGTAAGTGTCGGCTGCAAAAATCTTTCGGGAAATAATTTTAAACATATTGTAAAATATTGAGCGGCAAAGATACGGGATTTTTATTAATTGGCACTTAATATTTCTAAAAAAAATGTTACCTTTGCCATCTCAAATTTTAGTTAAGATGGAATTAAAGAACTACGCCGCAATTATAGCGAAAGAACTTGATTTACAAGTAAAACAAGTAGAAAATGTGTTGGAGTTGCTGGATTCCGGCGCCACCATTCCCTTCATTGCGCGATACCGTAAAGAGGCAACCGACTCCTTGGATGAAGTGCAGATTGGGAATATCCGCGACCGACATATCCGTTTGGTAGAGATGGATAAGCGTCGCGCTACAATTTTGGATTCTATACGCGAGCAGGGGAAATTGACTGCGGAATTGGAGCAACAGATTGAGAATGCGGCAAGTGCGACCGAATTGGAAGACCTTTACCTCCCCTATCGTCCGAAGCGCAAAACGCGTGCCACAATTGCCAAAGAAAAAGGGTTGGAGCCACTGGCAGCCATCATTATGAGTCAACGGGAAAACAATCTTCTCGCCATCGCAAAACGCCATGTTAATCCGGCAAAAGGTATTGAAAATGTGGAAGATGCTTTATCTGGGGCGAGAGATATTATTGCGGAATGGGTATCTGAAAATCGCGTGGTGCGCAACCGACTGCGCCAATTTTTTGCCAAAGAAGCCATTGCGACTTCTAAGGTCATTAAGGGGAAGGAAAAGGATGGTGAGAAATTCGACGGTTATTTCAACTTTTCAGAGAAATTAAGTAAATCTCCGTCACACAGAATTTTAGCGATGTTTAGGGGCGAAGAAGAAGGTGTGTTGCGTTTGACAATTGCCCCCGACGAGGCCAAGGTTCTGCCCGGTATTCAGAAGTTTTTCATCAAAGGCGCGGGGCAATGCAGCGAGCAGGTTTCTCTGGCCGTCGGCGACGCTTACAAACGGCTGCTGCAGCCGCAGATGGAGACAGAGATGAGGAAGATGTATAAGGAGAAGGCCGACAAAGAGGCAATTCACGTATTCGTCGAGAATCTGAGGCAGCTTCTGTTGGCGCCACCGCTTGGGCAAAAAACCGTAATGGCTATTGACCCCGGCTTTCGTACGGGCTGTAAAGTGGTGGTTCTCAATAAGCAAGGAAAACTTTTACATAACGAAAACATCTATCCGCACCCACCGAAAGCAGAATATAAGCTTGCCAGCGACAAGCTCAAGCGAATGGTGGAACAATACCAGGTGGAGGCTATCGCCATCGGCAACGGCACCGCAGGCCGCGAGACCGAATATTTTGTCTCGAAAATTCCGTTTTGCCGTGACGTTCAGGTAGTTGTCGTCAACGAAAGCGGAGCGTCCATCTATTCCGCTTCGCAGGTGGCGCGCGATGAATTTCCCGACTATGATGTCACCGTGCGCGGCGCGGTCAGCATCGGGCGCCGACTGATGGATCCTCTGGCAGAACTGGTGAAGATAGACCCCAAATCCATCGGTGTCGGACAATACCAACATGATGTGAATCAGACACTTTTGCAAGAAAGTTTGGGAACGACGGTGGAAAGTTGCGTCAATTATGTCGGAGTGGAAGTGAATACGGCGAGCAAGGAGCTGCTTTCCTACGTTTCGGGTGTCGGGCCGGCATTGGCGAAAAACATCGTGGACTACCGCAATGAGAACGGGCCGTTTGTTTCGCGCCAGCAGTTGAAGCAAGTTCCTCGTTTCGGGGAAAAGGCATTCGAGCAGGCGGCGGGCTTCCTTCGCATTCATGGAGCTGCAAACCCGCTGGATGCGAGCGCAGTACATCCCGAAAGTTACTACATTGTAGATGCGATGGCGAAGAACAGCGGTTGCTCCGTCTCCGCGCTGATGGCCGACGAAGCCGCACGCAAAAACATCGTCCTTGACGACTACGTTACCGCTCGCGTGGGTATGCCGACTTTGAAGGACATCATGCAGGAACTGGCGAAACCGGGGCGCGACCCACGCACCCAATTCGATGTTTTCTCTTTCGACAAATCCATCCGTTCCATCAACGACTTAACCATCGGCATGGTTGTGCCCGGCATCATCACCACTATCACTAATTTCGGATGTTTCGTCGATATCGGCGTCCATCAAGACGGACTGGTTCACATCAGTCAGATTGCCAACCACTACATCAGCAATCCGAACGAAGTCGTAAAACTAAACCAAAAGGTTTTGGTAAAGGTTATAGGAGTGGAAATAGATCGCAAACGCATCAATCTTTCAATGAAAGATGTTGAGAAGCAATAATTTACTAAAAAAACGCCAATATGACTGCCGAATACTTACAGACACCGATTGAATACTTGAAAGGCGTTGGCCCACACCGAGCCGACATTCTGAAACGAGAATTTAACATATTCACTTTCAGCGATTTACTATATTATTTCCCTTTCCGCCATGTTGATAAGGCGACGGTATATAAAGTAAGCGACATCCAGAGTGAAGGGAACTACATGCAGTTTCGAGGAAATATTCTTGGCTACCAAATCTTGGGTGAAGGACGTTCGAAACGCTTGGCGGCGCAATTCTTCGATGGTACGGGAACGCTTGATTTAGTGTGGTTTAACGGCATCAAATGGATTGAGGACGTATTAGCGAAGAATCACACGAATGTGCTGATTTTTGGCAGACCAACACTCTTCAACAACCGTTGGAATATGTCGCATCCAGAAATCATCGACCCGACGGCGCCGAAGGAAAACACGATCACACAGCACTTTTTCCCACTTTATAATACGTCCGACAAAGCCAAAAAAGCCGGATTGGACACGAAAGGTGTAGCGAAACTTACTGCGGCATTACTGCTTGATTTGAAACAACGCATCCTGCCAGAAACGCTTCCAGCTGAACTTATTGCAAATCACCATCTTATCTCGCTACACGAGGCACTTTTCAATATCCACTATCCGGAAAACCAAGAGAAATTAACGCAGGCCAACATTCGACTGAAATTCGACGAACTTTTTTATACCCAGCTGAAAATGTTGAAATTGAAACTGCTGACGGAGCGCAAGTTCAGAGGGCACATTTTTGCCCGGGTGGGCGAAAGTTTCAACTATTTTTATAATAACCGTTTGAAATTCGAGCTGACGGGCGCGCAGAAGCGGGTAATCAAGGAAATACGCGCCGACATGGGCAGCGGCAAACAGATGAACCGCTTGCTGCAAGGCGATGTCGGTAGCGGCAAAACCATCACGGCCCTCTTGGTCATGCTGATTGCCAACGACAACGATTTCCAGTCGTGCCTGATGGCGCCGACGGAGATCTTGGCGCAACAGCATTACGAAAACATTTCCAAACAGTTAGGCGACATGGAGGTGAAGGTGGCGCTGCTGACGGGTTCGACCAAGACCGCAGAACGAAAAGAGATACATCAAGGCCTTTTGGACGGTAGTATCCGCATCCTTATCGGCACACACGCGCTGATTGAAAATGAAGTGCAGTTTCAGAATCTGGGGTTGGCAGTCATTGACGAACAGCACCGTTTTGGTGTGGAACAGCGCGCCAAATTGTGGAAGAAGAATCGCATCCCGCCGCACGTTTTGGTGATGACTGCGACACCGATTCCGCGCACACTGGCCATGACTGTTTATGGTGACTTGGACGTTTCCGTCATCGACGAGCTTCCGAAAGGTCGTAAACCAATCATTACCAAACATTTGTATGAAAAAGACCGCAGTCAGATGTTCTACTTTCTGAAACAGCAAGTAGATGCTGGTCGCCAGGTGTTTGTGGTTTATCCTTTAATTCAGGAGTCGGAAAAGATGGATCTGCTGGATTTGGAAGCGGGTTTTGAGGCCATGTCACGTTCGTTCCCCCTCCCCCGCTATGCGGTCGGCATGGTGCACGGGAAAATGAAAAACGATGTGAAAGACTATGAGATGCAGCGATTTAGCAAAGGTGAAACCTGCATTTTGGTTTCCACCACCGTTATTGAAGTCGGCATTGACATTCCGAATGCGACGGTGATGGTGATAGAGAATGCGGAGCGTTTCGGGCTTTCGCAGTTGCACCAGCTGCGCGGGCGCGTCGGGCGCGGCGGCGAACAATCGTACTGTATCCTCATGTCTGGCAATAAGTTAAGCAGCGACGGCCGTCAGCGTTTGGATGCGATGGTAGCCACTACCGACGGCTTCGAGATTGCGAATTTCGACCTCAAGTTGCGTGGCCCGGGCGACCTGCAGGGAACGCAACAGAGTGGCGTACTGGACTTTAAGATTGCCGATATCATCAAAGATGAAAAGCTGGTAAGCTATACGCGCGAATTGGCCAAACGGATTTTAGAGGCGGACCCGAACTTGTCATCACCAGAAAACAAAATTCTCGCGGAACAACTGCAAAAGCTGATGTCGCGCGAGAAATTCTGGGGTATGATTAGTTGATGAAATCAGTGAATGGGCTTACGTATCACTGAATGTGTATCTATGTAATGCTGTAAAACTTCCTTGTAAGAAGCGCTAACAGGCAGAATCGTGCCATCCGAAAGCACGATTTCAGAACGGTGCATATTGTCAATTACTTCCAAAGCCACTATATATGAGCGATGTACGCGCATAAAACGGCTTGCGGGCAGTGAGTCAACCATCAATTTGATACTCATAAAGGTCATGATGGAACTGCCATCTTTGAAATGGATTTTGACATATTCGCTCATGGCTTCAATGAAGAAAATGTCATCAAGTCGTACTTTAACGCTCTTATTGTCAGCACGTACGAAAATGTAGTTGCTGTCGTCACCCTCTGCGCTGCTCGTGGTTTCCGCATTTTTTTTCAATTCCAGGTATTGGCGAACTTTCACAGCCGCTTTCAGAAAATCCTGATAGCCATACGGTTTCAACAAATAGTCGATGGCATCAACCTTGAATGCCTCCACTGCATAGTCTTCATACGCGGTTGAAAAAACCACCAATGGCGGGTTCGTAAGCGATTTCACGAACTGTAAGCCGCTGATATCCGGCATG
>JAKSMF010000066.1 GCA_024400775.1 Bacteroidales bacterium
CGACGACAATATTTCCATCGCCATGCGCAAGATGAAAAAGGTCTTCGAAATTTCCAATAGTCTGCCTCAGGTGGATTGCCGTATTTGTGGATACCAAACCTGCATGGCGCTGGCAGAAGCCGTCGTCAACAATAAAGCCGACATCCGGCAGTGTATCTTCGTACAGCGCATTCTGGAACAAACCGACAAACTGACCACCGCCGAAGCCCTCAAAATCACTAAGCGGCTCTGGGGAGAGGCCAAACTCGACAAAGATTCCATTAAGACGCTGGATATGGAGTAGTTCGGAGTTCTGCCCGATTTATATTGGGAATTATTGAGTGGAGAGTGGAAAGCTGAGAGTCGTTTTCCGCAGTTGAAAAATTCCTTGTAATTTCCTTAAAATTTCCTGCGCATTTCTTGGGTTACGCCGTAGGCGGGAAATCCCTTCCTATTGAATATATCCATTAAGATTACAAGATGAGAGGGGATAATTTCGATATTTTTTAATTGAAAATTGTTTACAGCGACAATAGCACTTCACGGCCATCTTCGCCATGGAGCGCCTTTCTGATTTCGGAGAAACTACGTGTTTCCATTTGAAAGAAACAGGGTGCGGTCGCAATCGATTCGGGGAGGTGTGCGTCGGAAGCACGGGTGAACATTTTATCCTTCAGATAAGGATGCTGCAGGAGGATTTTTTCTTTATCGCCGTGTTTCGACAGTTCGACCGCGTCGTAAGGAAGGTCGAAAGGGATGAAGCCGAGTTGCGAGATAACGCTGTTTTTCATCTTGTCGATGTGTGCGGGAATGAATATCCCGTTCAGTTCCATCACTTTAGCGGCGATGGCTTCAATGTTGGCATCAATGCCGGTGGTAAGCAGACGGGGTTCCTCGTAAACGATATTCATTTCCTCGTCAATCTGCACCTGGTCACCAAAGACATCGGGCACGTTCGGAATGTCAGGCAGATGTTCGTCCAAAAAACGTTGAAAGGCATCCAGTGTTTCGTGAGTTTCAAAAAAGGCCAGGCAGTGCGCTTCCTCCTTGGTAGTCACCTCAGCGCCGCAAAGCACGAAGATGTTTCGGTTTTCGGAATAGTGTTCCGCCAGACGGCAGTGCCGAGTGCAGTTGTGGTCGGTGATGCCGATGAGGTCGATGCCGTTGCGAAGCGCCTGCTCAATGATGAACTCGGGCGTCATATCCAAGTCACCGCACGGCGACAACAAGGTATGGTTGTGTAAATCTGCCTTAAAAATGTTCACGTTTAACGGTTTAGTAATTGGTAAACCTTTCCCGCCGTTTCGAATGTTTGCTCGGTGGTTCCCAAAACAGGAATCCCCTCCTCCTTGGCCTGTTCGAGCATATCGTCTTCAGGCTTGTTGCCCTTCACCAACAAAATGGCGGACAATTCTTTAAGTGATGCGATGGCCAGTACGTTTTTGTGCGTTTGCAGCGTAATCCACACTTGGCCTTCCGTGGCAAAACCCATCACGTCGCTGAGCAAATCAGATGTATAGCCGCCCTGGATTTCTCGGTTTAAATTTTCCTGGCCGCAAAAGACTGTGAGATGCAATTCGTTAATTAAGTCTTGAACTGTCATTTTATTCGTTTTTAATAATTGAAGGATAAAACAAGGGTGCAAAAATACACTTTTTTTTAACACTACTCCACCATAAAAATTTTGGCACTTATTTTAATCCAGGATCTAATGTCTTCTATTTTCTGAATGCGGCAGAAAAAGGCCTTGCCAGCATCCATAAGTCTGGAAATCACAAGGTTGAGTTCGCGCGGAACCCAGCCGATACGCGTATTTTCAAAATAAATGCCGATGGCGTGTTCGTCATGCTGGTTTTCGGGATCGCGCACCATCTTCAGCACCGTGTCGGACGACAGCTGCGGCGCCACCTCCTCGATGGAGTCACAAAACGAAGTGCCTGCCACAACAATGTCCAATAAAAAGATTTCCCGCGTGAAAGGCATGAGCGTATTGCTGTTGCCCGCCCCCGCAAACATCGCCAACAGTTCTGGCGTTAGTTTAACAATCCCGGTTTCCATAATTTCAAAGCATTTGCATATTGTTGGTATTCAGTTAATTCCGCTTTCTTTTGTTCAATCTCCTTCCTCAATTTCTCCTGTCTGTGCGCTATCAGGATCTCGTCTGCCAGCAACTCCTGCTGGTCAAACGGGAAATTTTTACTCATAACGTCAATGTCGCGCTGCAACTTTTCGGTCATTTTCTGTAAGTTCTTGAGTATCACCGCAAGTTCGTTCTCGCTGTCGGGCATTTTTTCCTGTCGGTTAATAGCCATGAAAACGAGGCGCATTTCGTTCAAATCACACATTTTATAGGCGATTTGCGCACGAAAGAACAATTCTTTTTCCTGATCGCTCACCTCGGGATTGAGGTCTGGATGCAGGTGTTTCACGATGAGGTGATAGAGTTTTTTCAGTTCGGCGGTTTCCTCTCTCGACATCAGCGGGGCCTCAAGCAGCTCCTTCGCCGCCCGAATCTGTTCCGCCTTCTCCTCAATGATTTTCTGATACGCCTGCACCGCCTCCGAAACCTCCTGCTCCACCTTCTCGAAATCAATCGGGCTGTTTTGGTTCATATAGCTCTGCATCAGCGAAATCTGCAACTTCAATTTGCTGATTTCGGTCTGCAAAACAAACAGTTCGTACTGTAAACAACCGATGCGCGACAAATAAAGTGCCTCCAACTTCGGCCCGGTTTGGTTTGTCATCTCGTCTTTTAGGGCAATCTGGTCGGCAATGGTCCGCTTGAGTTCCGCAATCTGCCGTTTCAACCGTTCCTGTTCGGGTGATAGAATGAGGTCATTCATTTTTCAGATCAAGATATAGTTGTCCAACAGGATGATTTTCAATCACTTTTGCAAAAAAAGCGTCGTAGCGATGCATGAAAGTCTGCCACAACTCTTCCACCCGTGCAGCAAGGTGGTTTTCCAAAACGATGCCGGAACGTCCTTTGTACCAGTCAATTTCGGGAATTGCCTGTGCCAAGTCCCCGCTCGTGAGAATGGGCAGCGTATCCGGATTCAGCATCACTTCGGGCATAAAATCCACGTAATAGGTCTTCCGTCCCTGCCCGCTCCAGTCTTCTCCAAGATACGGCTCCGAAATGATGGTGCCGCCCGATACGATGCCAACCGCACCATAACCGAGTTTCACCCAGTAATACCGGTCGCCTTTGTGGATTTTGTCGTAATCCCAAACACTCCAATTGAAGGTCCCGACTTCTTTCTTGTCTATCGTAATCTTGTGTAAATCATAAAGATAATCCAACATCGTATAAGACGAAAACGAAGGATTCCATTTGAGGATGACTGTGCTCATAATGCTACTCTTTGATCAATTTCTGGGTGGGAATGACCTTACCATCCGCTGTTACTTTTACGAAATAAACTCCTGGTTTCCAGTTTGATGAATTGATTTGAACGCTTCCGTTGACGAGTGTTTCACTCGCTATCAGGCGACCGAAAACGTCATACACCTCCACGCTTCCGTTGACGGACGTTTCAGCAGAAATCAGCACCTCGACCACGTCGCCGGCGGGATTCGGGGCGACGGTGACCCGTGCGGGCAGCGGCTGTTCGTCAATCGCATTGGGCTGGTTTTCAGCGTACTGATACCAATAATCCAAGCTGTCGTAAACGACGTTTTCCACCGTTTGGCGAATGGCCTGCGCGGCGGCGGCATTCACCGACATATCATTGGTGATGCAGGTGGGCGACTGGCGGAAAAGAATAGTGTAGAAGGTGACCGCCGCCGCGTATGTTCCCGCCTGCGACGGATGACTTTCATCGGAGTTATAAAGCTCTATTTCAGGATGTTGTGTTCGCAGTACGCGCCACACACGACCCACAGGTGAAACCGCGGTGTGGTTTTGTTCGGCCATCATCATATAACGTTCGTACAGCAGGCTGTCCATGCCTTCGTACGTGCAAAGCGGCGGATAATTTGGACAATTGGTAGCATCACCGATTTTGCGTCCCCAGGTCATGTAAAATACGATGTTGGCATCGGGCGTAATCTGTCGGATTTTTTCGCAAAGCTGCTGAGCGTACGGGAAGCATTGGCTCTGCACCTGCCCGATGGGGAACGCCGGCGTCTGGCTCTGTTCCTGGAGGATGACGTGGTCCCAGCCACCGGCGGCAATCAGATTGGTGGTGGAGGGATTGTTAAGATGCTGTTGGAAGAAGCAGCCGCCGGGCGTACTCTGCGAATACTCCAGCTCATGGCCGCAGCCTTGCGCCAACGTCTTGAGCATCAGCGGCAAATCGTTGGTATAAACGTAACTGTTACCGATAAACAGTACTTTCTGAGGCGTTTGGGCGCACACACATCCCAAAAAGGCAATAAGAATTGCGACAAGGAAAAATCTTTTCTGCATTTTTCTGAAATTATTTGGCGGCAAAGGTACGATTTTTCGGGGAATTACCAATAACGATATTTCGCTTTTGAGTCAACTGTCCGACCGTCCTCTTCCTTCCAAATCATTCGCTTTACATTCCCATGACGGTCGATTCGATAAATTTCTTCAAATTCCGTCAATTTCTCAGGGTAATCCATGGATGCAAACGACTTCTCACGCCCGTGTTTGTCCAATAAGGATATCCAGCCGCAATAGTCATACTGAAGATCATTCGAATGATAGTTGAAGTTCAAATTTCGGCTGTCGTCGTAAATGTCAACGTTGAAAAACACAAGGCTATTGTGTGAATAATACTGGCTGCACACGTGCCGCCCTTTGTGGTCGTATTGATGGTAGGCGACCTCATATTGAAAGTTGGTGTTTGACGTATCTTCGTGCTTTATCCGTTCCTCTTTAATGATATTCCCGTCTTTCCCCAATGTGTACCGATGAATCTGCTCGGCCAGTGAAATGGTATCGTTTGTTTTTATAAATAATTGATAATCATCATTTTTAAATAAATATTCCGTAATGGTGAAATCGGGAGCATAGGTGAAAAGCCGGACGGTTGCCAACGTGTCGTTGTGATAGGTGAAAATGTGCGATTTCCTTCCCAGCGTATCATATTCGTGTGAGCATTTTATACGCCTTTTTGCATCGGTGTGGCGGCTGGTCAGAACTTGATGGCTGACGTTGAATTCAACTTCCAACCTGGATGCCATGTCGTCGCCGTAGTTTGCGGCCGATATGTGCTTCAACGGGCCTGCAAACGGCCAGAGGTCATTCCAGTCCCAAAGTCCGAGAATGTCGTCTCTCCATTCGTGATACACATACTGGCGCGTTTGGTTGTATTGTACGTATTCGATTTCGTCGCGGCTGAGCGTGTCGCCAATGGCCCATACCTTCGTGCAGGCATGCGTAACCTCATCTCTTATCGGCAATCCTAATTGGGCGTAAACGCTATCCCAATTGTTGATGGGTGTGATGCCTTTTTTGGCTAAAAAATGTGCGCTTTTCTGCGCTTGCCGATACGCTTCTCGCTTCTCTTTTGTCCTCTTTTTCTTGTCCTTTTTCAGTGTTTCTTTCCAATAATCACGATAATACGCGATTTTTTCTTCAAGATTTAAGGGCTTGTTGTTCAGGTGTTTATGATATGATGAGAGAATTACGCTTGACATATCGTCGGGATGGAAAAGCCCCATATTTTTAAAGTATTGGTAAAGCCGACCGCCGCCCCACAATCCCCAGTTGTTGCGAATCCACAAGCCTAATCCAAAATGGGCTTGGACGCAGAAAACCGCCTCCTCCATCTCCCGAATCTGGTTAATCACGGAGTCGGACAACAACAGGTCCAACTGATGAAAACAGTCTTCCAAATCAACTGGAATGTAGATAGTATCTTGTGGCTTGTCCGATGGCTGTTCATCGTTTTGAGCGGCGGCTCCCAAAGTCAGCAATAGAAATCCGAAAAAAATAATGGCTTTACGCATGATTTTTTTGTTTGGTAAAAATGGGATAAAAGTGCGGCAAAGGTACAATTTTTTTTCAAAAAATTAGGTCTTTTTTTGTATTTTTGCAGCCCGAAAAATCTTTCCGATGACAACAGACGAAAAAAATCAGATTATCGCGTTGGTGAAGCGCGAAGTGGTGCCGGCTATCGGCTGCACCGAACCAATGGCAGTGGCGTTGGCCGTGGCCAAATCAACCGAAATTTTAGGCGGCGTGCCCAAGCAAATCGAATTGCTGCTCAGCGCCAACATGCTGAAAAACGCCATGGGCGTCGGCATTCCCGGCACCAACATGGTGGGCCTCCCGATTGCCGTCGCATTGGGAGCGCTCATCGGAAAATCTGAGTATCAGCTTGAGGTACTGAAAGATACGACACCAGAAGCTGTTGCCGCCGGTCGCGAATACATCGCTCAGCAGCGCATTCAAATCGGTCAGAAGAAGGATACTGACGAGAAACTCTACATCGAAGTCGTCAGCCACAACGGTGACGACAAGGCGAAGGTGATCATCAGCGGCGAGCACACGCACTTCAGCTACATCGCCAAAAACGGGCAGGTGCTGTTGGACGACAGCGCCACCACCAACGGCAACGCCGCCGTTGACGAGCCGAAGCTGACGATGGCGATGGTCCATGACTTCGCGATGAACGCGCCCATCGACGAAATCCGCTTCATCCTTGAGACCGCCGAACTGAACAAGCGGGCGGCGGAAATGTCGCTGACGGGCAACTACGGTCACGCGTTAGGGCGCACAATCTTCCTGCAACCGCACGAACAACTTTTCGGTAACGGCATCTATTCCAAGATTTTAGCATACACCTCCGCCGCCTGCGACGCACGTATGGCAGGCGTAAAGATTCCGGTGATGAGCAACTCCGGCAGCGGCAATCAAGGCATCGCCGCCACACTGCCCGTTTGGGTTTACGCCAAAGAGCGCCTCAAATCCGAAGAAGAACTCATCCGAGCGCTGATGCTCAGTCACTTAACCGTAATCTACATCAAACAGAGCTTCGGCCGCCTGTCACCGTTGTGCGGCTGCGTGGTGGCAGCCACCGGTTCGGCCTGCGGCCTCACCTACCTCATGGGCGGAAACTTCGAACAGGTGGTCTATTCCGTCAAAAATATGATTGCCAACATCACGGGTATGATTTGCGATGGCGCCAAACCGAGCTGCGCGCTGAAGGTCGCCACCGGCGTCTCCACCGCCGTCCTTTCGGCTATGTTAGCCATTGAAAACGAAACGGTTACATCCGTCGAAGGCATCATCGACGACGACGTGGAGAAGTGCGTGCGCAATATGGCCAACATCGGGCTTCAAGGCATGGCCGCCACCGACAACCTCGTGCTTGACATTATGACACGGAAATAGCGAGCCACTCTTGAGATGAGAGATGAGAGATGAGAGTGAGAGATAAGAGATAAGAGATAAGAGATAAGAGATAAGAGATAAGAAATGAGAGATGAAAATGGTGAAGGTGTCCTAAGTTTGTCCTAATTTCTAATCCCTAATCCCTAATTCCTAATTTTGTTTTGCTCTGCTGGTGGTGACGAGATAGACGCCGGCGAGAATGAGCACAAGGGCGACGGGCTTGTTCCAGGTGAAGATGTCCTGTCCGAGGGCGATGGCCACACAGGCGGTAACCACCGGCTGCAGGTTGCTGTACATGCTGACGGTCGTCGGGCGCAGCACACGCAGCGACAACGGCAGCAGGAAATAAGCCAGCACAGTGGCAAAAATCAGCACAGTGAACAGGTTGAGGTAAGCCGACAGCGGGGCGGCGCCATAGAGCATCGGCGAAGTGTCGGGCGACAGCAACGGAAGGCCCATAGGCACACATATCACGCTGCCAATCAGAAACATCCACTTCATCATGGTAATCGGGCTGTACTTTTTCGACACGCTTCGCGTAATGAGCAGGTAACTGGCATAAAACAGGATGTTCACGAAACAGAAAAAGAGTCCGAGCGGAGTGGCGTTGGCATCAATTTTCCACGAAAAAAGCACAATCATGAGCGCGCCGCAAATGCCGACCGCCACGCCTGCCGACTTGCGCCACGAGATGGGCTCCTTCAAAAACAACGCCGCCATCAGCATGACGAGCAACGGGCTGGTGGCTGAGATAAGCGAAACGTAACAGGGTGAGGTATAACGAAATGCCTCGCTGAATGCCAACAGCGTGCCCGCCAAAATCACTGCGCCCGCAACCATCCATTTCCAGTCGCCTTTTTCAACTTTTTCTTTTTTGGTAAAAAACGAAAGCAACCAAAACGCCGCCGTGCCAAACAACATACGAACCGCGGTATATACTTCGGGCTGGATATAATCCGGCACCACCGCCTTCGAACAATTCGGGTTGATACCGAAGATGATATAAACCGCCAGCGCGGCCAGATGCCCTCCCCACTTGTTTTTTTCAGTACTCATTCCAAACCTCTTTCGCTATTTTTGGAACATCGCATCACTCATCACCAAACGCACGTAAGCGCCATAGTTGAAATGATAATCCTTGTAGCCGTTCAATCCGACTTTGCCGAAAGAGACATAGAAACAGGGATCGATGGAGACGCTTTTGCTGAATGCGAACTTGACACCCACGTCGGCACAAACGCCCCAACCGGGACCGCCGTAGCGCGTATCAAGCTCCTGCATGCCGGCGCCCGCCACATACGTGCTGCCTCCGTAAACATCCAGAAGATTGAACTCCCTGTCTTCGATAATCGCATCAAAGCTCTTGACTCTCACAAAGTTAAACTGGGCGCCAAATTCAATGAAGGGCTTGATGATTTTACTTGGATGAAAAGTATATGAGCCCATTAAATCAAAACTGGAACGATTTTCTTTGCCGATCAGGAGATAAAGAAGATAGTCGTTGCTGTGATTGCCCGGCACCAAATTTTCAAAGCCGACGGAAAACACATCCTTGGCCGTCAGTCGGGCGAAATTGTAGTAGATGGACATACGCCAATTTTTGTTGAAACGATAGGAGGCACCGATGGAGACCGACATGGCGGGCTGGTAATGCATATCCTGCGGATACTCCTTAATCCAGAAACCCTTGTCGCTGTTGGGTGACACCTGATTGTTGTTATCGGTAATCAGGCGGGTGATCTGGTCCATCCACGACTGGTTGCCGAAGATGTAGTTGAGATTGTTCTCGTTGCCCGAAGCACCGCTGTAGTAGCCGGCAGGCCCCTTGCCGCCCATATATACGCCGCCCGCAATGATGAAGTCGGCTCCCGGAGGCGCTATGTTCATCTCATCATCTCCTTCGTAATACTGAGCCGTCGCATTCGGCAAAACACAAGCCACTAATGCAACGAATATCACCAGTTTACAACAAAAAGAGCAACAATTTTCTATTATGGATTTCGTCATAAAACCTCCTTATTTTTCCAACAAAACCGGATGATTTTGTCTCCATTTTTTAGCATAAACCACAAACATCGCCAAGAGCGAAACGGTCACCACGGCGCCGATCGTATAAGCGGTGACGGGCGACAAGCCGAAGCCGCCGTCCTGAGCGATAAAGATGAAGGTAGAGGTCACCATCGTCATGAAAAGTGCCGGCAGCAAAGTGATATACACGCATTTACGTTCTTGTAAAAGATAGACGCTGACTGCCCACAAAGTGACGGCGGCGAGAATCTGGTTGGCCCACGCGAAGTAGCGCCAGATGATTTCGAAACCGCCGGGATTAAGCACGCTGAACAACAGCACGCCGATGCCGGCAATGAAAAGCGGCAGTGCGACGAACAGTCGTTTGAGAATGGGCTTTTGGTCAACGTGGAGGAAGTCGGCCACGATAAGGCGGGCGGAGCGGAAGGCGGTATCGCCGGAGGTAATCGGCGCGGCCACCACACCCAGCAGCGCCAACACAGCGCCGAAAGTGCCGAGCCACTCACGACTGATTTTATCCACGATGACCGCCGCGCCGTCGGTGGTGCCGGGGTTGGTGCGGAAAAAGTAGGTGGCGGCGGCAGCCCACACCAGGGCAACCACGCCTTCGGTAATCATAGCGCCGTAGAAAATCGGGCGACCCTGTTTCTCATTCGTCATGCAACGCGCCATCAGCGGCGACTGCGTTGCGTGGAAGCCGGAAATAGCGCCGCAAGCGATGGAGATGAACATCATCGGGAAAATCGGAGTCGTCGCCGCCTTCGGGTGCGTGTTCTGCAAACCTTCCCACAATTCAGGAAGTTGCGGGTGATGCCAATAGAGCATAACGAGAATGCCCAGCACCATAAACAAGATGCAGAAACCGAAAATCGGATAGATGCGACCAATGATTTTGTCGATGGGCAGCATCGTGGCAATGGCGTAATAAACGAAGATAATTACAATCCAAATCGTTATATTCCAAGAAGTTAGATTCGTCAGCAATTCGGCGGGCGCCGAGACGAAGACCGCACCGACCAGAATCATCATAAGCACCATGAATCCGCGCATGAACTGTTTCATGCCGTTGCCCAGGTACTTGCCGTGGATTTCGGGCAGACTGGCACCGTCGGCGCGCAGGGAAATCATGCCGGAGAGGTAGTCGTGAACGGCACCGGCGAAGATGGAACCGAGCACAATCCAAAGGAACGAGGCGGAACCGAACTTCGCCCCCATGATGGCACCGAAAATCGGACCGACGCCCGCGATATTCAGAAACTGGATAAGGAAAATCTTCCAAGGCTTCATCGGGATGTAATCCACACCGTCGGCTTTGGTGAGGGCCGGCGTTTCGCGTTTTTCATCCGCCCCGAATACTTTTTCAATGATGCGGCCATACACAAAATAGCCCGCAATCAACAAAACCAATGCAATCGTAAAAGAAATCATCTGTCTGTTTTTTGAGCGGCAAAAATACGAATTAGTTAGGAGTTGCCGACAAAAAATCGCGTTTCTTCCTTACTTTTCCTCAAAATATTCAAAGGCATCCACGATGTCGAGATATACCCCGTCGAAGCCGGCATGCAAAATGCGGTTGAGATAACTGTCGTCGCTGCCGCAAATCAACTCCTGCCATTCGGAATACCAGTAGCGCACTTTGTAGTTGCCCGGCCATTGCGGATTGGCACGCTCCAGCCAGACAGGACGACGATGCTTCCACGACGCCTGCCAATAATAGCGGTAATTTTCGGCTTCACCGATGGATAAATAACAGATAACCAATCTTTTACCTCCGTTTTGTTTCTGACGTAGCTGCTCGACCTCCTCGGCGGTAAACATTTCGCCATCGTTTGAAAAAAGGTCCATCACGAGCATGTCGTAATTGGTAGCGCAAACGGCCTGGATAAAATCCTGCTTCGTGGCGAAATTTTCGGGATTGATGAGATAGAGGAAGTTTTTGGCTTCGGGTAAAGAGGTGATGACGTGATTGTTTTCGTTGTGAACGGGGCCGGTGGGAATCTGGTCGAGGGCGCGACGGTGCGCGGCAAAGCCGACGAAGCCTTCGGCATCGCAGCGGGCGTACGAATCGGCAACATGCTGCGGCATTGCACAATAGTCGATGACGAAGACGGAATTGCCGGCGGCTTGGCTGCGGCGGAGATAGCGTAGCAGATAGTCGCTCTCGTCGGCGGGCGTGGCCATTTCATCTTCCGGATATCCGTAGAAAAGGTCCTCCTGTCCGTGTCCGTCGATAGCCGCGAGATAGTCGGTGGCCAGTGCGGCGTCGGGCGAGTCTTCCAGCGCCACCAACGGCAGTCCGTTCTGCGGAATCACGATAAAGTCGGGATCGCTGTGGCGCGCCGTCGCACTGATGCGAACCACAAAGTCACGCATCGCCTGCCGATAGTCGGAGCAGGGCTCGGTATCCTTTTTCTCACAGGCAGCCGCAAGAATAGCCAGCGTTACGACAAAAAGTGCAAACTTTGGTTTCATAAAAAACGATTCGACGGCAAAAATACGGAAAATGTCATCTCGCACACGAAAATAATTTTCAATTAATAACGGAATTATCCCTTTTCGTCTTGTAATGACTTTTGATAAAGGGGATAATGAATTTCCGCCTTCGGCGTGATAGAGGAAATACGGAGGAAATTACGAGAAAATTGTAAGGAAATTATTTTTATAAATGATTAGAGATGCGATAACTATGGATTGATTTAATAAATTGTTGATTTGTAGTGTATTAATCTTTTCTTATGCTTAATAGTATTAAATGTTTGATATTACCACTCGAATCAAACATGAAAATTTCCTACGCATTTCTTGGTTTACGCCGTAGGCGGAAAATCAGATTGCCTTCCTTATATTCCATAAGATTTGCACACTCAATTACGATTACAAGATTAAAAGGGATGATTCCGAAAAAAAATAGTGGCCGAAATCCGATTTTTAAAGAAAAATCAGTATCTTTGCACCTTTAAATAAAAAAAGAAGAAAAATGAAGAAAACCGTAGTCGTTTTATGGGCTTTGGCGATGCTGAGCATGGTGTCGTTGAAAGCGCAGGGGACCGTTCACCCCAACGGTTACACTGTTTTCTACTATCCGAACGGCGCGAGATCCCGCCGACGCGCCATAGGGAAACGTCAGC
>JAKSMF010000067.1 GCA_024400775.1 Bacteroidales bacterium
TGGCAAAGAAACTTTTTTCAGATGCTGATTTCGACAAGTCGATAAGCATTGGTGACCAGCTTGTATTTGACAAGCCTGACTTGAACACCTTGAGATTAGACCTTACATGGGCAGGAACAGACTTGGACATCTGCGCATTTCTTCTTGGTGAAGATGGCATGATTCATGATCGTGCAGACTTGGTTTACTTCAATTCACAACTTCGTTGGAAGACCAAAAAGCCTTTTGATGCAGAAGACTTTGACCCATTGGAAGGTGAGGTTAGCACATGGGCAAAAGAAAGTGCAAATTTCAAGAACCAAAGAAGATGGATGGAAGCAACTCTTCCTATTTCATCTGATGGTTCTGTTATCGGTTCTTGGGATGATATGTCAGATGATGATGAGTGCGGTGAAACCATGCACGTTCTTCTTGAAGAGGTTGACACACGTAAGTACGCAACCATCGTCTTTGCTGCTGCAGTAGCAATGGATCGCATTAAAGCAGGTGAGACATTTGCGGATGCTCATGATCCCGTTGTCAACATCTATGACGCAGAAACAGACGAACTTCTTGCAGAGTACAAACTCGCACAACAGTTCCCTGGCAAGGATGTAGTTTGCTTTGGTAAAGTTACTTATGATGCAGAAAAGATGTTGTGGAATTTTGAGCCAATGGCTGACGGCTATCAGGGTGGCATGATGTATTTGGCTACTGAAGTATTTAACTAATATACCTATGGCAGAAAAGAAAAAATTTTTTAACGAAAGTGATTTCGGTAAGGCCAAGCAGATTTTCCAACCTGAGGATTTTGAAAAACCTTCAAGGTCAAGTAAAAAGTCTCACTCCTGGCTCTGGATCCTTCTCGCCATTCTCGTCATTGTAGGTGTTGTTTTGGCCATCGTTTTGGCGAAAGGCAAAGACAAATCCAATGCTGTAGAGGAAGTCACCCCAATCGAACAAGTTGAAGAGCAGTCATCTGAACAACCGGAAGTTACTACTACCGAGGAAATTGCTACTCCAAGTGAAGCAGTGAGCGAACCTGTGGAAGAGAATGTCAGTACAACTACAGCTAACGAAACTGCTCCTGTTGCCACTCCTAAACCAGCTCCTGTGTCGCATACAACAGCAACTAATGCTGCAAACGATGAACTCACAGGAGATATTGAAAAAGACGCTCGGATGGTTATCCAAGGTAAATTCCAGAATTATCCTCAACGTAAGCAATTGATTGAAGCCGCAGGTGGCAATTACGAACAAATTCAAAGTCGAGTTAATGAATTAATGAGACAATAGTTTTTCTTCAAGGGCATTGCGTTCAATGCAATGCCCTTTTTTATTACAAATTATGACAGGAATTATTCTCAAAATGATAATAGCACTTTTTATTTGGTGGGTGCTTCCCTCACTTATAATTAAAAAGAAATCCAGTCCGTGGAAACGGTGGATCAATGTAGTGTGCGCCATTGTGGGAATTCTGATATTGGTGTATGCTGGGATAGATTTATTCCATGTGATAACAAAGACATAAGAAAAATCTCCTATTTATGAATGTGATAGATAATACATTTCGCTTGTTTTTTCAATGCGATAATCATCTCTATTTAGAGTGGGATTTATTTGCCTTTTTATTGACTAAAGAAAAGCAAATAAAAGGTCACGATTATCTCATTTATTACAACTCTAAAGTTCGTTGCAATTCAGTATGCAATCAATTGCTCCAATGCGAAAATCGGAAAGCAAGAATGCGGGAAAGGCCTTGTGATCCAGAAATGTCTGTTTGCGGATTCAGTGATGCATTTCTTGACGATGACTATGCATTTCTTGACGATGACTGGGATTATGATTATTGCGATATTTTTCTAAATCGTGTTCCTGCTGATGTCAGTGAAATAATTGTTGTTGTGTCCATTCATGATGATGGACGGGAATTGACTTTCGATAATTCAGAAATGAAACTGAAACTATTGAAATCGCGCGAATCATATAATAATCCCTTTTTTGAAGAAAACTTTTCTCAAGGATTCGAAAAATGCACTGCGATAGAACTCATCCACTTTGTCAGAGAAGATGACTGTTGGGCTTTTGAAACAGTAAAGAAAGGATATAAGGGGGGAATTCAGGAATTAATCGAAAAATACTGCTAAAAACCATCCCTTGCAACCTTACCCCCTATCCCCGTCAAAAAAGCACCATTTTTTCTCAAAACCTTGCAACTTTTTAACCACCTCATAAGCCCACACTATTTTTGCCGCATAAAAATCAATGAAATTATTCACTTAAAAAAGTAAAACTATGAAACGATTTTTGATTCTTTTTGCAGCAATTTTCCTCTGCTTTTCCAACGCCAATGCAATCACCAAGTATGTAACCGCAGATTTTCTTAACCTGCGCTCAGGTCCGGGCACTGAATATTCAATCATTACGGTCCTGCCCAAAGGTACTCCCGTGGAGATCGACGAAGATTGCGACTGTCATTGGGTGTGGGTGAAATGCAATGGTTATACAGGATGTATTAGTTCATATTATATTTCTTCTCAAAAGCCCTCCTATTGTTATGTCACAGCTGGCACCAAGTCAAGCTCTTCACACTCTTACACTTCAACAAAAAGCAATAGCTCTTACGTAAGCACATCCTCTTCTGCTAAATACTACACCAATACCTATGGACATCGCGTACAATCACCAACTTATTATTCTTCAGTTCCACAAGGAGCAACTGCACTTTGTAAGGATGGAACGTACAGCTTTAGCGAAAGCCGAAGAGGCACCTGCTCACACCACGGAGGAGTGGCAAGATGGCTCTAAAATAATACAAATTGAACACGCAGAAAAGCAAAATGTAAGTGCGAAAAAGACGAAGGTGTTTTGACATATCAATTAAAAGGAAGAATGTATCGTGCGCATTTCTGGCAATCTCGTAAAAATGATTTTCGTACGATAAAGAATCGCCCATCGGGTTTGCTCAAAAAGACAATTTCCAAGATGATTTAAATAAATAATTAATAAATAAACTTATTATGGAAAACCAAAAACATCATTACTCCGGCCTTACCGATGCCGAAGTGCTCGAAAGCCGTAGGAAAAATGGCGTGAATATCCTTACGCCTCCAGAAAAAGAAACCGTTTGGGACAAAATCAAAGAAGCGTGTACCCATTGGATTGTGCTAAGTTTGCTCGCCGTATTGGTAGGCACCATCATTGCGGCAGGATGTCTTGCCGGCAGTATGGGAACGATAATTTGGGTGATGCCAATGATTGTATTTGCTTCAACTTTTTTAATTATTATCGTCGGTTTCTTTGGCGGTTTTGAAGACCCTCTCTTCAAGATTCTTATTACCGCATTCGTGCTCTCAATGGCCATTTCTATTTACGAGTTTGAATGGGTTGGCGTTGAATGGACAACTTTCTTTGAACCCATCGGTATCATTGTGGCTCTTATTTTAGCTACGGGTGTAGCGTTTGTTCTTGAAAGCAAAAATGAAAAGACATTCCAAAGTCTTAACGAAGTCAATGATGACACGCTCGTGAAGGTTATCCGCAATGACAACGTTTGCCAAGTTCCTCGCAAAGATGTTGTTGTTGGAGATATTGTCATTCTTAATACAGGTGAGGAAATACCTGCAGATTGCGAATTGTTAGATGGCCTAACCATAAATGTTAATGAATCAACACTTACAGGTGAGTTGTCTTGTCATAAAACTTGCATTGAATCGGAATTTGACAAAGATGCCACCTATCCTTCCAATCATCTGATGAAGGGCACTACCATTTTGCAGGGCTATTGTACGGCACGAGTGTTTGCTGTGGGTGATGCCACCGCTTGCGGCAAGGTTTTTGAAGCTGCTCAAGTGGATGAAGGTGAGCCGACCCCGTTGAGTGAGAAACTCGACAGTCTTGCAGATTGGATCACCAAGGCCAGTTATGTTATTGCGGGTTTGATTGTAGTTGGTCGATTACTTCGCTATTTTATCGGTGGAGACGCCGACTTCTCTACATCTCAAGGATGGATTGATTTCGTAAGCTATTTGCTCAGTACCATTATGATTGCTGTTACCCTTATTGTGGTAGCAGTTCCAGAAGGTCTTCCTATGAGTGTTACTTTGAGTTTGGCGTTCAGTATGCGGAAACTGATGAAGGAAAACACGCTGCCTCGTACTATGCACGCCTGTGAGACGATGGGAGCCACTTCCGTCATTTGTACAGATAAAACAGGAACGCTGACACAAAACCAAATGCAAGTTGCAGATACATTCTTCCCCAACTTGTCAAACCAACAGTTGGGTCAAGATGAGATTTCTCAATTCATCAAAGAATCAATAGCGGCAAATACAACAGCTAATTTGGATTATTCCGACAAAAATAAAATCAAAGCTATTGGAAGTCCGACAGAAAGCGCCCTTTTGCTTTGGTTGCACAATGCCAACGAAAATTATCTTCCTATTCGAGAATCCGTTGAAATTAAGGACCGTGTGCCTTTCTCAACAGAGATTAAATATATGGCCACCGTTGTTAATTCTCAAGTGGTGAATAGTCGTGTGCTATATGTTACTGGCGCACCAGATATTTTATTGAATCTTTGTGGTGAAACGGGTGAAGAACGTCAAGCATACGAATCAAAACTCGTTGAATATCAAAATCAAGCTTATCGTACTTTAGGTTTGGCATACGCTGTGTTGCGCGATGATGACAATGTGATTTTAGATGGGAAATTAATTGACAGTCGCTCTTTGAGAATGATGGGGGTAGTGGCTATTTCAGACCCGATTCGCCCGGAAGTGCCAGATGCCATTAAAGAATGTATGGCAGCCGGTATTGATGTGAAAATCGTAACTGGTGATACAGTCGGTACAGCCAAAGAAATCGGTCGTCAGGTTGGTCTATACAATGATGCTGATTCAGAAGATGCCTTATTAGCCGCTAACGAATTTGCCGCTATGTCGGATGAAGAAGCTCTCAATCGCATTGATAAATTAAAAATTCTTTGGCGTGCACGTCCTAATGACAAAGAGCGTTTGGTAAAATTGCTGAAGCAAAAAGATGCAGTTGTCGCCGTTACAGGTGATGGCACCAACGATGCTCCCGCCTTGAATGCTGCCGATGTCGGCCTTTCTATGGGTGATGGCACTGCTGTGGCTAAGGAAGCCAGCGATATGACTATTCTTGACAACTCATTGAAAACTATCTCAAATGCTGTGATGTGGGGCCGTTCTCTGTACGAGAATATCCAACGCTTCCTTCTGTTCCAATTGACCGTAAATGTTTCCGCTTGCTTCATCGTGCTCGTAGGTGCTTTCATTGGGACAAAATCACCGCTTACAGTAACCCAAATGTTGTGGGTAAACTTGATTATGGATACATTCGCTGCTATCGCTTTAGCCTCTCTTCCTCCCACTCGCAAGGTTATGGAACAAAAGCCCCGTGACCGCAAAGAGTCCATTCTTGATAAATCGATGAAAACTAATATCTTCGGTATTGGCGGTCTCTTCTTCCTAATTCAATTGGTGCTACTTCTCGTGTTTGAAAATGCTGAAGTCACGTCTCTTGCCGACTTTCTGAACATCACCTGGGTAAAAGGCAATGGCCTTAGTGCATACGAAGGAACCTTGTTCTTTACTGTTTTTGTGATGACTCATTTCTGGTATTTATTTGACGCTCGTGCATACAAAACAGGCAAAAGCGCATTCCATTTCAAAGGATGCCAGGGATTTATTGCCATTGCTGCGGTAATCTTAATTGGTCAAATCGCAATGTTGTACGTTCCTGGATTTAACGATATGTTCAACTGCGTACCACTTTCAATGCCCGACTTCCTTATCATTACCGCGCTCTCGTCGCTCGTGATGTGGTGTGGAGAACTGGTAAGAATGATTAAGAAATAAGAACACCCCAGCCAGTCCCTCATAGAAGGGGCTGGCTGTTTTTTACCTACAAGATTACATAACCAATAATAAAGTTTCTTTATTATTGCTGTCCGATAAAAACTGAAAACGCCCCAAAAGGATTTATACCCCATTGATTCTTAGCATTGCCTTGTGTGCCGTTCCCAAGACAAGCCCCCCTTCAGTCAAAAAGAGTCAGCTCCGGAGGCATTTCAGATGCCTCTGCAAGGACATTCTCCCAGTCTTTCTCTGGATTGTTGAAGAGGCTGTAGAAGTCAACATAATACATAAGCGAGATTCTCACCATTGTCGCCAGGCCGGAGAAGCTCCATTGACGTTTCAGCCCTTTCTGCATTACCATCAGCAGCAGGTTCGCGATGAGGGTCACCCAGATTTGTATTTTGATGGCGTTGGCGCTTTCGCCGTAGAAGTATTTCAGAGGGAAGTTCTGCTTCATCTGTTTGAACAGCAGCTCTATCTCCCATCTCTTGCGGTAAATGGCCACGATTTCCTCGGGGGCGAAGTCCATGTCGTTTGTGAGCAGGGATATGAGCTTGTGTTTCTCTTCGTCCACGTATGTGACGATGCGTGCGTGGTGTTCAAGTGTCTTTCCGTCTTTCTGCTTCTTTGTGAAGACCGCTTCCTGCACCCTCAGGAATCAGACACAGCTCCTCACTTCCCCCCACCCTCCGCAAATCACAGTTAACAAAAAAAATGCGGAACCCGGTCGCCCGAATTCCGCATCTCTGCTTTACAATTTCTAATTAGCAACTATCTTTTCGTCACCTTCGCAACGGCGGTACGGCCATCGGCACTGATGATGCGAACAACATAGACTCCAGCCGCATAAGCGCTGAAATCAAGCGCCATCAGTTCGCTGGTAGCCAGTTCGTTCACCAACATTCTGCCATAAATGTCACATACCTGAACCGTTGTCTGCGCACCCGACTGGGCGAAGCAAACATTCACCACGCCGGCGGTCGGGTTCGGATAGACACTAACCTGCATCAGTTCGAAGTTGTTGATGCTGGTGGTGTCTTCCGGAACGATTTCGATGATGTCGGCATTGGTACGCGGGAAAAGCTGATAGGTGGTTTCGTCATCCGTTGCATAAATAGCGGCCAAACCGACGACATCGGCCTCGGCACCAGCAGCCATCGTGGTATCCAACGTCATAAACTGGTTACGGAAAGCAAAGGCTCCCGTAGCGTCATTCACCGTGGCTTCGGTAACTTCCGACGGGGTAAATTCGCCACCTTCGGCAAAAGTCACAGCGTTGATACGCACCAAACGAGATTCGTAGGTAGCGAAGTCTGAAGCGAGGTCGGCGGCAGTAGCCAACATCGGAGTAACGGTAGCTGTACCAAATGCGGCATTCCAATCAGCCACCGGAATCATTTCATTCATACCATTATACAAAGTATAAGTACCGATAACACCGCCATTGATGACGTCGCCTTCGTTGTAAGTGCGGGTAATCATCGGAGTGCTGTTGTCGTAAACCAACAAACCGCCGGTGGCATCCTCAATGAAGATGCGGCGGCCACTGCGGTAAACGAAAGTGACAGAACCGGTGATTTTGTAAGTAACCGTGTTATCTGCCGCACCAGCAGTCTTGAAATCAGCGATGGTGGCCACCTCCGTCGGGAAGATGTATTCGGCGAAAGCGACGTTGCTCGGGTCCATACCGCCCTTGAAAGCACGTGCCTTCAACGTACAGGTCGTGCCGAGGGTAAAGGGTGCCGTGTAAAGCGTGCTCGTTTCATCGGGCATCGTGCCATCGGTGGTATAGTAAATCTGGGCATCTTCAGTAGCGCAGTCCAAAGAGACCGTAATCGGAAGGATGTAGTTGTTCGACGGTTCTGAAATCGTGGGCATATCCACCACACTCGGTTCAAGTCCCGTAACACCATAAACGACAACGGAATCAATCATAAGTTTGTAGGTACCCGTTCCCACCTCTTCGGGCAAAGTAACGGTAAAACGAATGCGGTTGCCATAGTGCTGACCGGAATCGCTGACAAACAAAACATATTTTTGAGCCGTCGGCGTAAGGGCATAAGTCGTGTCGCCTTCAAAGGTGTTGCCACCGTCAAAAGAGTAACTTGCAGTAAGATTCAAAGCACCATTGTTTTTAGCAAAGAACTCTACTTTGGTGACATTGTGCAATTCAAAATTTGTCGTCACATAACCGATATGGCCGAGATGCTGATTTGAGGAAGCGGTGCTGCCATAATAACGCATCTGCATCACCTGCTGTCCGAAAATGAGGTCGGATTGCGTAGCGGTAACCGCACCATGAATGGTACTCCACTGTTCGCCAGTGTTACCAAAATAGGCAGGTGCGTCATTATTATAAGTGGTAGAAGTTTCAAATCCTTCAAAAGATTCAAAACCCGTAGAGTAGATAACTTCGTCAATCGGAAGTTCGGCATGGAGAGCCACGGTGGTAACGACGGTGTCGGAAGTGAGCGTCAGCACAGCATTGGCAGAAGCATCACCCACAAAGGTAACGACAACGCTGTCGCCATAGACATTAGCAGGAAGCGTGGTGGGAGTCACTACGAAGTTGGTGTCGTCAACCGTAATCGCGATGTCATTCGTCAGACGGAAGCCAGCGACCGCAAAGCCATGACTTTCACCGGTTTCGGTAAAGTTCAAAGCGTTTTCGGAAGTTTCGATGGCGACGTAGGCAGCCATATAGCTGAAGTTAACGGTGTCGGTAGAAAGAACGGTGTTTTCAGCATCAACCAAAGATGCAATCAACTGTGCATCACCAAATTCAGAGAGCAGAGTGCTCAAATCCGTAGCTTCATAAGTCGCAAGTTCAGCAGCATCGTGAATGTACGTATCGGAAACATTCTGACCATTCATCAACAATTCAGCATGAATCGTCGCGCCGTTTTCATAATTGAAATAGATGGTTGTAAAGTCAGCATTGATGGCATCACCTTGCTCAAATACTTGATTATAACCGGGGGTCAAAATGGTGATGGCGGGAATCATAGCGACGACATCATAAGTGCCACGCGGGCAGATACGATGGGTCTCGTCGTGCGGCATGGCGACGCCAGTAACGGCGCACATCGTCGTCGGAGCCGTCAAGCCATCGATTGTACGGAATTGATTGGCTACGAAAACAGCATCGGAACCCTGCGTCAACTCAAGAACCGAGTTCACACTATTAGTGAATGAACCCGCGGCCATCGTGGCATTGCTGACGCTCACCAAACGACATTCGTAGTTGCTAAAGTTGGCATTCAACTCGGCAATCGTCACCTCCACCGGATCGATGGCCGTACCGGTCGTAGGCGTAGGATTATTAAATTCAGGAACGGTAAGCTCAATCATCCCATAATAGGCTGACTTCACGCCACAAACGCCGCCGCTGATAACGGAACCGTTGTCGTATGCGGTCAGACCTGAAGCATAGATGCAGGTCGCTGCGGTGGCATCTTGAACAAAGAGGTAACTACCTGTACGATAGCTCACGTTCAAATCGCCCGTCAGCTTGAAGTAGCTGTTTTCTTCATCGGCCTTGAAAGCCGAAATCGTAGCCACTTCCGTAGGAAAGGTGTAGGTAGCGGTGCGAACGGCGCTGGCATCCAACCCTTCCGCATAGGCTATGGCCTGAACCGTTGTGGTGGAACTCAACGCAATAGGTTCGGTATAAAGCGTACCCACCTGACTATCCGGAGTTGTTCCATCCAACGTATAATAGATGGAGGCGCCTTCGGTAGCACAAGTCATTGAAAGCGTGAAAGCATTGCAAACATTGCCTTCAATTTGAGAAAAAGCCGGCAGTGCAGCAATCGGCAGATCGGATTCACCGCTGACACAGATATTGTCCAAACGGTTGTTACCGGTAGAAGAAGCACCGTCAAACGTCACCCTGATGTAAAGTACGTTCTGATTATTAGCGCTATTGGCGAGTGTAAAACTCTTTGTGGCAGCAAAAGACGTGCTTGTGCCACTATTCATGCCCGTCATAACGGTATCATCAACAAAATCAACGCCGTCAGAACTATGTGACCAAGTCTGCGTAGTAAAACCAGTAGAAGAACCACGGCCATTAAAACTCACCTGGATATTGACGAGGTCCGTAGTTGAGACGACAAAAACAGCACTCTTTCCATTCATGGCGTTCCCGACGAATGAAAGGCCTTTGGTTGCAGTCGTTTCATCGCAAAGTGCCTCACTGGGGGCCGTTCCTGCAGTTGTGTAATTGATACCGGGCTGGGTATTGCCGGTTTGAATCGTCCACAAATCAGAGCCGTTCGTGCCATCGGTGTACAAAGTACCGATGCCGCAATCCGCTGTGATTGCGTTAGTTAGGGTAAGTGATGCAGGAAACGTCCATCCCGCAATCGTGTTACGCTGCGCCATCATATTTTGCACTGAGCAAAATAGAGCCACGAATAACACCAAAATCGAAAATTTCGTAAGGATTTTTTTCATAATAAAATGTTTAATTTATAATTAATTGTTTTTCAATATCATAGTTACACATGCACCTCATAAGCAATCGTCAAGACAGATATAGCATTATTTTTGAATCTCACGACTCCAGCTGCTGCAATTCTTCTATACTTAGTCCAATGGCTTGAGAAACAGTCTCTAACGGCACACCCATTTTCAACAAATTCTTAGCAGCGGTCCACAGACGTTGTCTTCCCTCTTCTCTTCCTTTCTCCATTCCCTCCTTCAATCCCTCCTTCACACCTTCTGCAAATCCGATTTTGTGGTTGTCTTCAACTGCGATACGAACATCCTCATACTCCAACACGCTCTTTTTGTATTCTTCCTTTGCCATGGTATTCAGTGTTTTAATTCTACATGTGTCCAACAGGCCGCGGAAGAAGGAGGGCAACTTCTGGTAGTCTGCCTCATCCATGTTGCCCATGCCCCACAAAATATACATCCACATACGCATGCGCTTCGTCACATCGGGCTGTTCGGCGGCAAAATTACGCAAAAAAATGTAATAAATCCCCATCTTATTAGTAAGAATTTTGTTGTCCTGATCTTTCAAATAACACTTTACGAAACTCCGGCCCTGTGCAATGGGCAGATTACAGTCAAGAATATTGATAGAGTATGTGGGAACCAAATTGAAGGCATGGTCGCCGCGCCGCGTGGCATCACTAATTGCACGAGAAGTGTAAATGATGGAACGATCAATGTAGTTGAGCTGCTGCGCACACTGCATCTCTACCAAAAAATGCCGGCCGGTGATGTCTTTGCAGAACGCGTCATAGACAACGCGCCGCTGACTCGGGTCACCGCCGTACTTCTCTGTGGGAAGCAAAACCACATCAACAATCTCACCAATGTCTTGCGCTAAAAATGTGTTTAGGAAATCCTTGAGGAATTGTTTATTACTCTCATTGGCAAAGATGCGCTTGAAGGTAAAGTCCGTCGTCGGAATCTGGAAAATGTCTTTGTATTTTTTCATAACGAGTTAAATTGAGTTAAGATTACGGCGGCAAAGATACACTTTTCATTTTAAAAACAACTATGCAAAATATTGGCATACAAGAAGTTACACAAAACGACATCTTTTGTATCGGAATTTGCTTTTTTTACAAAACACAATTTTCAGAAAAATGACAATTCCTATCATAAAATGACAAAAGAGGCTAAAAACGATTTTTTTTTTTATTTTTTTAATTTTTTCCACCTTTGGAAGCGCGCTGTGCGTTCCTCTTCTGCCTAATTCCTCATTTTCAACCAATTAACGAAATCATATCGGAACAAAAAAAATGCGGCTGTCCAAAAGGATAAACCGCACTTTCATCTATTCAAATGAAAAAATCTATCTCTTCACGAATTTTGCCCTGCCCAGCACAGCACCGCCGTTTCTCACCTCCACAACATATACACCTGCCGGCAATACATTTACATTCATTACGTTATCATCATTTTCGGTCATTTGTGAAAGCATCAGCTGGCCGGTCATGCTGTAAATCGCGATTTCGCCTCTCCCCTGCACGATGGCTATATGCAACTCATCGGTTACGGGATTCGGGTAAACCACAACATCCTGCAAATCAAACTCTTTCACCCCAACGACAACATTAATGGTGTACGTTTTCACGAGCGGGCCGCAAGTCACCACAATCGCAGCCGTCAAATCTTCCATCGTTGGCTGAGTGATGTCCAGCGTCGCATATTGCGATACTGCCACTGCTGAAACCGCCGGCAATGAATGGTGGGGCAGCATTTCGTATGTAGATTCCGTAACGTCGGCGGAAAAGCCGGCAAGGGTGATTCCCGCCAACGGCAAGTCAGCCAAATCGGCATTGGCTTCCACCAACGTGATATTCACCGTGTAGGTTTTGCTCAAACCATTGCAGGTGACCAATACCGTAGCCACCGGATTTTCCTCCGTCGCCTGAGTAATGGTGACAACGCCGTCAGCTGAACGCGGAGTGGCCGTTACTTCCGGCATCACAGCACCAAATGCGACAACGCTGTAGTTGGTAATGGCCGCATCAAAACCAAGTACCG
>JAKSMF010000068.1 GCA_024400775.1 Bacteroidales bacterium
TTGCGACTTTTCAAGTCGGAATTGGAAATATGATGGCAAATCCATTCATTCTCGTCGTTCTCGTCGTTCTCGTCGTTCTCGTTATTCTCGTTTCTCCACCTTAAGTCTGTTATAATTATTTTGTCAACTTGCGAAACTTGAATAATGTGAAAATATTGCGCTACGCTTTCATGGAACAAACGCTTTTGTAGTCGCACCATTGGCAGTGGGTTGGGTCGGCGGTCTGCACAAACGGATTCTCGGCATCCAAAATATCCATGAAAAGTTCTTGTAAGGCTTTTTCAAAATCGTCTAAAAGTTTTTTTGTGATGGGCAGCGGCTCCACACCGCGTTTTCCGTCTTCACGGCTGCGTGTCGGTGCGAAGAAATGGTTTTCGCCCGCCATCAACGCCTGAAAACCAATCAGCGCGCAAGTGATGTCTTCGGGGGCAACGTCGTTCTTTTTCCAATACAGATAAGCATAAGTGAGTAACTGGCGCAGTTGCGACTTGTTGGTATCGGCAAACACCTCCGCCATCTCCGTGAAACGCATGTCGTGGATCCTCCCGGTCTTGTAGTCCAAAATCGCCGTTTTCCCGGCACGTTCCTCGATAAGGTCGGCATAACCTTTGAACGACATAAAATCCTTACCGACAGGTACTTCGTATATTATTTTCATTTCCGGCTGGATGAGCCGAATGCCTAAACCGGGATTTTCCAACTCTTTTCTGAAATATTGGAAATATTTGTGCAGCTGCCTTTTGACGACTTCAACCGCCAACAAAAGTTTTCCATGTGTAATGTCTTGGTTTTTAATTACATCTATTTGCCAGAAGGTATCCCTTAAATACGTCTCATCATTTATTTTGTGTTCGTATTGGTCGATGATTTGGGCATGATCATTCGGTTTGGCAATGATTTCTTCCGCTAAATCCTGCATGATTTTGTGCATAACCGTACCAATCACATTCTGTTCAATGTTCTCATCTATTGTCTTTTCGGGAAGGATTTCGGCCACATGCTTTAAGTAGAATTGAAGCGGACAGTTGATGTAGTCGGCCAACGTGCTGGCGGAATAGGGCATTTTTTTCAATTTGGCGATAGTCTCTTCCGTCTTGACGATTGAAATTCCCTGATTTTCAGCGGACAACTTCGGCTGTACCGATATTTTGTGCCGACAGACCTTCACGCTGTCGCCCAGTTTTTGGTGTTGTACCTCATATTCGAGTTGGCGAATGAAGCGGCTCTCTTCGTTGGCGGAAGTCGAAGCGTCCATATCATATATTAAATGTATGGTGGAGGCGCGTTGCAGCAGTCGGAAGAAGTGATAGGCGTAGGTGGTGTCTTTGTGTTCGTAGGTAGGCAGACCGAAATGGTGTTTCAACTCGAACAACAGCAGTGAATCGGAGCTTTTGCCTGCGGGCACGGTGCCTTCGTTGACCGACAGTATGATGACGTTTTCAAAGTCCAACGTTCTGGTTTCCAGTAACCCCATCAGTTGCAGGCCCTTGCTGGGATTGCCGATGAACGGGATGCCCAATGTGCCGACGGCTTCATCGACGAAGGTGGTGATGGTGCGGAAGTCCATCGGCAGGTCGGTGAAGCTGGCGAGCAGGTCGTTCACTTTTTGCAGTTCGCTTATCAGCACATAGAGGATTTCGCGTTCCACATTTTCCGGGTCGTCGTCCAACTTGCTGGCAATCAGAGTTAAAAAGTCGATGAGGACAGGGATGTACGCCAGCCCTTCCACGGAGAGGTCGGGGAATTTTTCGGACAGCACTTCGCTGATTTCATCGCGACTGATGAAGATGTGGTTTAATTTCAGAAGCTGGGTTTCTGCTTTGCGCTTTGCGCCGTCAAGCGGTAGCAGGGCTTGCAGCAAAAGCGGATTTTGCAGGATGGCCATCACATCTTTGTGGTAGTAACCGGCATTGGCGGCGGGCTTGCCGTTACCATCTAAGTGGTTGAGGCGGCGGAAGTTCTGTGCTGCCGTCATCAGGTCTTGGAACAGATGGAAGGCGTGCGTGTGCCGCGCCGGGTAACTCATGGTGATGTTGCACTTCTCATGCCCAAAAGCATGCACGAAAGGTACCAAAAGACTTTCGTCGGCAAAAACCACGGCGGTATGGTTGAGCTGTTCTTCCGACATAGCATTCAAAATCTCCACCGCGGCATACACCTGTCCCATGGCCTGCGTCGCCCCCGTAATGCTGATCTCTTTCGGAACGTCGCGGAAGTCGTCGCCCATCAACTCAATCTTCTCAAAACCAACGGTATGGCGCACTTCGTCCACCATTTTCTGGATGCCGAGTTTCTCATTTTCAAAGTAGAATTTATCCAAATCAAACAGAAATTCCACCTCCGCATTTTCTCGAAAATAACGCGCTATTTTCTGCTCCGTCGGTGAGAGTGCGAGAAGTCCGGCAAAAATGATTTTCCGATACGAAAACTGCTGGGCATAACTTTCGATATTTTCTACTACATCCCTGTAAATCATTCCTTTATAGCCTTTTTTGATAGAAAAAAGGCGCTGTTTGAACTGGGCGTAAAGTTCTTTTAAATGATAGTAGAAATCCAGATATTTCTGCTGGTTGGCGGTCAGCTGCTCGCTTCCGAAAAAGTCCAACTCCTTGATGTTCGCCAGATTGGAAAAAATCTGTGTCGCATCGCACTGATATTGGTCGATTTCGTCGATGTCGCGCAGAAAAGTGCGGGCCCAGTTCATGAAGGAGACGAAACTGTCGTCGTTGCAAAAATCGCAATGACGATAGACCTGGAAAAGTTCGACCAGCTGTTCGGGAGCGTCGATGAGTTCCAGCGGCGACAACTCCTGCACCAGTTCGTCCATGGAGAGCACGACGGGCGCGAAAACGGGTTTCGGTACGAGCGCCGCCATCTCCAAATACAATTTCTGCTGCGCGCGCTTGTTCGGTAAAATGATTGCAATATTCTGATAATCAGAATTATGATTATCGACAATACGATGTGCTAAAGAGGAAAGAAAGTTCATTTTTTTTGGCGTTAAAATCAGCGGCAAAGATACAAATTTTTTAATTAGGAATGAAGAATTAGGAAATAGGAATTACGGCAGTAATTGAAAGCTTTGCCGCCCTTTGACTTTATAAACACTACAAACCTTATAAACTTTATAAACCTTGCAAACTTTACAAACTTTATGAACTGATTTTTTGTATTTTTGCAACCGCAATTTAACAATGTTATTTTTATTATGGCAAACAACGAAGAACTTTTCAAACAGATTATTGCACACGCAAAAGAGTACGGATACATTTTCCCTTCAAGTGAAATTTACGACGGTTTGAGCGCTGTTTACGACTATGGTCAGTATGGTGTCGAACTGAAAAACAATATCAAACAGTATTGGTGGAAGGCCATGGTTCAGTACCACGAAAACATCGTCGGTATCGACAGCGCCATCTTCATGCACCCCACCATTTGGAAGGCCTCCGGTCACGTTGACGCCTTCAACGATCCGCTCATCGACAACCGCGATTCCAAAAAACGTTATCGCGCTGATGTCCTGATTGAGGATCATATCCAGAAAATCGAAGATAAGATCAACAAAGAGGTGGAAAAAGCGAAAAAACGCTTTGAAAACTTCGATGAAAAGATGTTCCGCAGCACCAACGCCCGCGTGATGGGTTATCAGCAGCAAATTGACGACATCACCGCCAAATATGCTGATTTGATGCAGCGTAACGACCTTGTCGGTCTCAAACAGCTCATCATTGATTTGGAAATCGCCTGCCCCATTTCCGGCACGCGCAACTGGACCGACGTGCGTCAGTTCAACCTGATGTTCTCCACCCAGATGGGCTCCGTCGCCGAAGGCGCCGACACCATCTACCTGCGTCCCGAAACCGCTCAGGGCATCTTCGTCAACTTCCTGAATGTGCAAAAAACCGGCCGTATGAAACTGCCGTTCGGTATCGCCCAAATCGGAAAAGCGTTCCGTAACGAAATCGTCGCCCGTCAGTTCATCTTCCGTATGCGCGAATTTGAACAGATGGAAATGCAGTTCTTTGTCCGCCCGGGCGAAGAGTTGAAATGGTTCGAATATTGGAAGGCCGAACGTATCAAATGGCATCAGTCACTGGGCATCCCGGCCGAAAACTACCGTTTCCACGATCACGAAAAACTGGCCCATTACGCCAACGCCGCAACCGACATCGAATTCAAGTTCCCCTTCGGTTTCAAGGAGTTGGAAGGCGTTCACTCCCGTACCAACTACGACCTTAGCCGTCACGAAGAGTTCTCCGGCAAGAAGCTGCGTTACTTCGATCCCGAAACCAACGAGAGCTATGTTCCTTACGTGGTCGAAACCTCAATCGGTGTTGACCGTATGTTTTTGGCCGTCTTCAGCCACGCTTATCATGAAGAGAAGATGGAAGACGGTTCAACACGCGTCGTTTTGCGTCTGCCCGCAATGCTGGCTCCGGTCAAAGTGGCTGTCCTTCCGTTGGTTAAGAAAGACGGCATGCCCGAAAAGGCCCGTGAAATCATGGATGTGCTCAAACGCGACTTTCTCTGCCAGTACGATGAAAAAGACGCCATCGGCCGTCGCTACCGCCGTCAGGACGCCATCGGCACGCCTTTCTGCGTTACCGTTGACAACCAGACGCTGGAAGACAACACCGTCACCATCCGCGAACGCGACACGATGGAACAGCACCGTATCAGCATTGACGAACTTCCCACCACTCTTTTCCAGAAGTTGAGATAGGGGAGGCGTTGAAAATATTTCAAATACTCAACTTTCGCAAGCTGCTATTTTCCCGTTATAATTGAGACTTACGACTCTCCCAATCAAAATTGGAAATCTAATGTCCAATCCATTCATTCTCGTTGTTCTCGTTGTTCTCGCTTCTCAAGTCTGTTATAACTATATCACTAACTTGCGTAACTTGAATCAAATATTAAAAGATGATAAATAAATTATTGAAAATCACCAGTTTGCTTGCTGTTTTCGCCTTGCTGGCGGGCTTCTCGCTTCGTGCGCAGAAGGTGACCGACACGCTCGTGATTTTGCATACGGATGATGTCCACAGCCAGATTCAGCCCAAGATGCAGAAGGCCAAGGGCGGCGTGCCAGCCCATGAAGAGGGCGGTGCGCTTCCGCGTATGGCTTTCATCGAGCAGGTGCGCGACAAGTACGCCAAGGTGTTGCTGTTTGATGCCGGTGACTTCACCCAGAGCACCTCTTATTATGAGGTTTTCAAGGGCTTTGCCGACATTGAGGTGATGAATCAGATGGGCTATGCCGCGGCTACACTCGGAAATCATGAGTTCGACCGTGGCACCGGTCATTTGGATACTTTGCTGAAAACGGCCCGTTTCCCGGTGGTTTGCGCCAACTACGTGCGCCGCAAGTCCAACCACAATCCTTATCTCCAAATGATTCATCCTTACACCATTATCGATACTTTCGGGATGAAGATCGGTGTGGTCGGCGTGCTGATTACGGTCCAGTATATCACTTCGCATCCCGAAGTGCTGACGGATGAGTACAAGTATGTATCTGCCGTGAAATCCGTCCAAAAATGGTCTAAGTATTTGAAAAAGAAGGAGAAATGCGATATGGTAATCTGCCTTTCGCATCTCGGCGACGTGGAGGATACCAATAACAAGGGGACCATTGATTTGGATCCGGTGGTCGCGGAAAAATGTCCCTACGTTGACCTGATTATCGGTGGCCACAAGCACCACACGGTATCTGAAAAAGACGCGATAAATGGCACGCCTTATGCGCAAAACCGCAGTCAGGGCGTGGAAGTCGGCGTCTTCAAAGTGCCGTTGAAGTAGTTTTTCTTAGAATAATCACAAATGGCATGCAGTTTCCTGTGTGCCATTTGTCTGTTTTATAAATGCGGCTTTTCTGCTTTTTTTTAATGAAAAATTTCAAATTTTAACCTTGAAAATCATGAATGGAGATCCGAGATTATACAAACTTTTGGAAGAATTAGGAATTGGATTCGAATATCTGGAGCATCCGGCGGCGCCGACGATTGAAATCGCCAAGCAGTATTGGGCGGGCCACGATGCCAAACATTGTAAAAACCTCTTTTTCAGAAACCATAAAGGCAATCAGCACTATTTGGTCTGCCTTGATTGCGACCGTTCGATGGACATTCACGACATTGAGAAGAAGCTGCACCAGGGCAAACTGAGTTTCGCGTCGGAGCAGCGCCTGATGAAGTACCTCGGCGTCACACCCGGTTCGGTCACGCCTTTCGGACTGATCAATGATGAGGAACATCACGTTATCGTGTTTTTGGACAGTAATTTACGTCAAGCGGAAAAGGTGAGTTTCCATCCTTGCATCAACACGGCGTCACTCATCGTCAAGCGCGAGGATTTGGTGAAATTCCTCGAACACCAGGGCAATCGTTACGAGTGGATTGACGTTTATAGTGAGTGAGTTAAAGTTGAAAATTAATGTAAATCCTCGGCTGCCAACTCCTAACAATTTTGTATATTTGCAGCCCTAATTTTAACCGAAAAAAATGAACCAAAACTTTTATTGCGTAATTATGGCTGGCGGCGTGGGCGCCCGCTTTTGGCCGATGAGTCGTTCACACCGCCCCAAACAGTTCATTGACATCCTCGACGACGGTACTTCCTTGATTCAGAAGACTTTCAATCGTTTTACGGAAATCTGTCCGAAAGAAAATATCTATATCATCACCAACGCGATGTATGCCGAACAGGTGAAGGAACAAATCCCGGGCCTCAATGCCGACCAGATTGTTCTTGAGCCCGCGCGCCGCAACACCGCTCCCTGTATCGCTTATGCGAACTTCAAAATCAAAGCCAAAAACCCCAACGCCGTTATCGTCGTCGCTCCGTCTGACCACGTCATTTTGAAAGAAGACGTTTTCAAAGAAGTGATTACCAACGGTTTGGAATTCGTTCGGAAAAATCAGAAACTGTTGACCATCGGTATCCGTCCCTCTTGCCCGAATACCGGTTACGGTTACATCCAATACAACGAAGACCGCTGTTACGAAGGCTCTTCCATCTATGATGTGAAAATCTTTACTGAAAAACCGGAGCTCGACGTTGCCAAGCAGTTCGTCGAAAGCGGTGAGTTCCTTTGGAATGCCGGCATCTTTATGTGGTCGCTCCGCGAAATCGAACGCGCCTTCGAAGAGTATCTGCCCGAAGTAAACGACCTGTTCCGTCAGGGCGAAGGCCTCTATAACACGAGCGCTGAAGAGACCTTCATCAAGGCCACTTATCAGGTCTGCAAGAACATCTCCATCGACTACGGCATTATGGAACATGCCAAAAACGTATGCGTCTATGCCGCCGACTTCGGCTGGTCCGACCTCGGAACATGGGGCGCCTTGTACGACATCAGCGAGAAGGACGAAAACCAGAATGTGGTCGCTGGTAATAAGGTAAAAACCTATAATACAAATGGTTGCATCGTCAATGTCCCGAAAAACAAAGCCGTTGTGCTGCAAGGCATGGATGACTACATCATCGTTGACAACGACAATGTGCTGCTGATTTGCAAAAAAGACAACGAACAGCAAATCCGCCAGTACGTCAACGATGTCCAAATCGACTTCGGTGATAAATTTATCTAATAGTTATCAGTTAGGAGTTAGAAGTTAGAAGTGATTAGTTATAGTTAGAATCTTTCAACTTTCACCTCTCACCTCTCACCTCTCGTCTCTCGTCTCTCGTCTCTCATCTCTCATCTCTCATCTCCCTAATTAAAAATAAAAAATGCCTTCACTTAAAAAATTAGTCGGACAGACCGCGGTTTATGGGCTCAGCAGCATCATCGGAAGGTTTTTGAATTACCTTCTGGTGCCTCTTTATACCTATAAAATCACAGCGGAGTCGGGTGGCTACGGTGTGGTTACCAACATTTACGCATACACGGCGTTGCTGCTGGTGCTGTTGACCTTCGGCATGGAGACCACCTTCTTTTATTTTGCCAACCGCGACGAGGTGGATCCGAAGCGGGCGTTTTCCACTTCGGCCAATGCGGTCGGACTGGTGTCGTTGGTTTTCTGGCTGCTCTGCATGATTTTCGGCCAGCCCATCGCCAACGTCATGGGCTACGACGCACACCCGGAATTTATTCGGATGATGGCGTCGGTGGTGGCACTTGATGCTTTTCAGGCCATCCTTTTTTCACAACTTCGGTATCAGAATCGCGCGATTAAGTTCGCCACGTTGAAACTGTTGTTCATCATCGCCAACATCGGGCTCAACCTTTTCATCTTCCTTGTCGCCCCGGAACTCAAAGCGAGCCAGCCGGCATTGATGAGTTGGTATAATCCTGACTATCAGGTGGGTTATATCTTCATTATCAACCTCATCTGTACTGCTATGGTCACTTTCGGCTTTATTCCGGAAATCAAAAACATGCGCTTCGGCATCGACCGTCAGCTGCTGAAACAGATGTTGGTCTATACCTGGCCGCTGTTGCTTTTCGGACTAATCGGCATTTTGAATCAGGTGGCCGATAAAATTTGCTACCGATTCATCGTTCCCGGCGCGGAAGGGGAGGTGCAGCTCGGCATCTACGGCGCATGCGTCAAAATCGCCATGATCATCGCCATCTTCACGCAGGCGTTCCGTTACGCATACGAACCGTTTGTATTTGGCGGTCAGAAAGATAAAAACAGCAAAGATGCTCAGGCCATAGTGATGAAGTATTTCGTGATGTTCACGCTGCTGGCTTTTCTCATCGTCGCACTTTACCTTGACATCTTCCGTTACATCATTCATGAAAATTATTGGGAAGGCCTGCGCGCTGTCCCGATTGTGATGATGGCGGAAATCTTCATGGGCATCTATTTCAACCTTTCGTTTTGGTATAAGTTGAACAAGGAGACGTGGTGGGGCGCCATTTTCTCCGGCCTTGGCTGCGCTGCGCTGTTGGCGGTCAACTTCATCTTTGTGCCAAAGTACGGCTACATGGCCTGCGCTTGGGGGGGCTTCGTCGGTTACGGTATCTGTATGGTCCTGTCGTACCTCGTCGGTCAAAAGCGCAATCGCATCAATTACGACCTAAAAGCCCTTTTCGGATATTTCCTGTTGGCGGCGGCGCTTTACATCGGCAGCACGTTCATCCCGTACGGCAGCGTAGCCGTGAAACTGACGGTCAACACGCTGCTGCTATTGGTGTATGTGGCTGTATTGCTGTATAATGAACGCGCCATTGTGATGCGTGTGGTTTCTGGCGTGAACAGGAGATTGGGAAAGAAAACAAAAAACTAATTTGAAAATAAATCGAACATGAAAATATTTGAAAAAAGTAATTTGCGTGGTGACATTTTCGGAGGAATAACTGCCGGCATTGTCGCCTTGCCGTTGGCATTGGCCTTCGGTATTCAGGCATTTGGTGTAATCAGTGTTGACGAGGTCGAAAATATCGGCGCCATCGGAGCGCTTGCAGGCCTGACCGGCGCTATGATGATCGGCTTTTTCGCCTCCCTTTTCGGCGGTACGCCGTCGCAAATCAGCGGTCCTACCGGTCCGATGACCGTTATTTCCGCCACGCTGATTTCCGGCGTTTGGGCCAGCACCCAGCCCGGAAATATCGAAACCGTCATCATCAGTATGGCGTGCGCCGCCATCTTCTGTGGTCTGTTTCAAATATTGTTCGGACTTCTGAAAATCGGTAAATACATCCGCTATATTCCCTATCCCGTTCTGTCGGGCTTTATGAGTGGTATTGGTATCATCATCATCGTGCAGCAGATTTATCCGCTTTTCGGACTGAAGTCGCCTGTCTTGATTGTGGATATGATTACCCAGCTGCCCGACAAAATCGGTGGCTTCAATGGCTCAGCGCTGCTGCTCGGTTTGGGAACGGTGGCCATTATCTATCTTTTCCCGTTGATTACCAAAAAGATACCTTCTACGCTGGTGGCTTTGGTCGTGATGACGGTCGTGGCCGCTTGCATGCATTTCGATACCAAGCTCACCATCGGCGAAATTCCTTCCGGACTGCCGATGCCGTTCTTTGTTGAACATTCATCCGCCGGCATCAATTGGATGACCGTGCTGAAGATGTCAATTCTGCCGGGCCTCACTTTGGCAGGCTTGGGCTCTATCGACACCTTGCTGACTTCCGTTGTCGCAGACAATACGACGAAGACGAAACATAATAGCAATCAAGAACTTGTCGGGCAGGGCATTGGCAATATCGCTGTCGGTATATTCAGCGGTCTGCCGGGTGCTGGTGCCACGATGCGTACCGTCGTCAACATCAAAAGCGGCGGCCGCAACCGTCTCTCCGGCATGGTTCATGGTGTGTTCCTGTTGGCCGTTTTGCTCGGACTTGGCAAACTCGTGCAGTTCGTCCCGCTCTCCGTATTGGCGGGAATCTTGATTACCGTTGGTGTTGGAATTATTGATTTCAAGGGATTTAAAGACCTTTTCAAAATCCCGAAGGCGGATGCTGTCGTGCTGATTACGGTGCTGGTGCTGACCGTTTTCGTGGACCTGCTGATTGCCGTCGGCATCGGTATGATTATTGCCTGCGTGCTTTTTATGAAGCGAGCCAGCGACCTCGTTGAAGGCGCTTATCATTCCGACCAAATGACCGCTTTCGACAAGGAACTCCCGTGGGATGATGAAAAGGTGCTGACCGACGAAGTCCGTAGCCGCATCTACATCCAGCGTCTGAACGGACCTATCTTCTTCGGCTCTATCACTCGTTTCCAGGAAGTTATGCACGAAATTCCGGAAGATGCCAAGGTCGTTATCATTCGTATGCGTCTGGTCTCCTTTATGGATCAATCTGGACTTTATGCGATGGAAACTGCTATCAAAGACCTTCAAGCGCAAGGAGTTACCGTGCTTATGACCATTATCCAGCCACAACCGATGTACATGCTGACGAAGATGAAGGTGATTCCGAATGTCGTTCCGGAAGAACTTACGTTCAAGACATTTGAAGATTGTGGGCATTTTTTAAGCGAAAATCTTGAAAATATTATACACTAATGACTGATTTTTCAACCATACTTAAATCCATTTTCACAGGAGAAAATCCCAAGAAACCGCGTGCTATCGAGAATAAAAGACAGGATGCCGGGAAGGGTGTTTCCATGAATATCCCTCCTGCGTTTCGCGATTTTTTGAAGATCCAAGGTAATGTCTTCGGTTCCTTGGTCTTTTTCATGCTGTTGGGGGCGATTTTATTCCCGTTTATTGTGTTGTTGCACCGTGTTTTCCCCTATACCGGTTGGTGGATTCCTGTACTTGTCGATTTCGCGGCCCAATGCTGCCTGTTTTGGCTTCTTCGTAAAGTCAAATTCACGGTTTGGAGCGTCATCGGCGCGATCTTTATTACCCTGACGGTGACTTCTTTGGTGCATAAATACACCTTCCGCGATTTGTATTACGATTATCGTGGTTTCGTTTTCAACATTTCCAATGAAAAGAAGAGTCTGATTGACGTTTTTACGCAAAAGCCCTTCCCGCGTTACCGCGACTTCCTCAAGGCCTCCCACTTCACACCCGAAGTACGCCAATATTCGTTAAAGGCGGCGACGAAGAATTTCCCCAAGCAGCAAAAAGGCGATGAATGGCAATATGTGCAGTATTTCTCTATTTTTAAGGAAGTTAACGCACATTGGCAGTATGTGAGCGACCCCGCGCACCGCGACTACATCGCGCCCGCTTCCGAATCAATGGAAACCCTGTGCGGTGACTGCGATGACTACTCCGTCCTGATGGCGGCATGTATTACCTCCATCGGAGGCACCGTGCGCCTCGTCCGCACCCCGAGCCATGTCTATCCGGAACTGAAAATCGAAAGCAAAGAGGATTTTGCTAAAGTTAAAAAACTGATTCGTAATAAGTTGTTTAAAAAAGAGGTCGCCAAAAAGACGATCTATTATCATACGGACGGTTACGGCGATATCTGGATCAATTTGGACTATACGGCTAAATATCCCGGCGGCAAGTTCTTGTACGACGATATAATTTCCGTACTTGAAATTCCGTAACATTTTTATAATCATTAATTTAGTTGAAATTTTACGATGAAGGTGTTATTTGTATGCTTGGGAAACATCTGTCGCAGTCCGATGGCGGAATTTGTGATGAAGAAGATGGTGAAGGAGGCTGGACTTTCCGAGCAGTTTGAAATCGCTTCCGCTGCGACTTCCACCGATGAAATCGGCAATCCGGTATATCCGCCCGCCAAACGTAAACTGGCGGAAAACGGTATCGGTTGCGCTGGCAAGACCGCTCGCCAGATGACACGCGCCGACTACGAATATTGCGACCACATCATCGCGATGGATCATTCCAACCTGCGTGGAATACAATATATTATAGGTTTTCCAGTAATAAAGTATTCAGGCATTATACTGGAAATATCGGTAACT
>JAKSMF010000069.1 GCA_024400775.1 Bacteroidales bacterium
TACTTTCCGGAAGGGTGGCCTGCCGTTGGCAGCTCTTGCCCAATGAAAAGCCAGAAACCATTATTTCCGCCGTACAAAATTCCGGCAGCAACTCCAGCCGCCCAACCGCACAGGCAGGTTATGGCGTCACTAACTTTCTCAAAGCTTACAACACTCTCGCCAGGAATTACGACGCCGAAGTGCTGGTTTTCTTAGACCAAGCAACGGAAAACACCTCTTGCAATGGCATTTTCTACACCAAAACCAAAGCTTCTCAATTCACCATTGAAGTCCGTGTGGATGGGCATCCCGATGTCCTCACCCGAGTCATTTCAACAAAAGGGAAAATGATTGAAAACGGTTGGCGTGCCAATAAATTCAAATTAAAACTGCCCAAACTTTACAGCAACGAAGAGTATGGAATCGCTCGCGTGAGCATTCTTTGTACCGACGGAACAAAATACGAACAAGTCGTCGGAATTTACAGATAATCAAGACAAAACAGCATTTTATAGCTAAACGAAACATAAAGTATGAAAAACAGACTGGCACTCACCGCACTCCTAATTTTTGCAATAAGCATTTGTTGCACAAATATTTATGCACAAAAAAAGAAATCGCAACCAGAATCGGATTCCATCGCGCAGACGTCAACACCGCAAAATCTGTTAGGCATATTGAACTACAATGCCTACTGCACTGACGACATGCAGCCCTATATCGAGTTCCAGTTTATCATTGATGGAAGCACGGCGAAATATGTTCCCTCCGAGGACGGGCGCTACGAAGCTGAAGTCGAAATCGAAGTCGATGTCCGCCAAGAGGTTTCAGGGCAAGAGGTCACCGTTAACAAACTGCACTACATCTTGGTGAGCCCGCCGACATTTGATTCCATACACACCGAACGCACCTATTTCAGCGACATTCGCAACCTGGCCGTCCCCAACGGCGACTACTATCTTTATTTCACCTTAAAGGATATTCATAGCGAAAGTGACACCATCAACTACATTGACATGATAAAGGTGAATTTCCCGGAAAAAGAGATTTCGACATCTTCGATTTCAATGTACGAACGCATGAATCGGAGCGGGGACGGCGGCGTTTTTTACAAATACGAAATGTCGCTAACGCCTCTGTTCCAACGTTATGCGCCGGAAAAGCTATACGTTTTACCCTTCAGTTTTGAAATTTATAATACGGATAAAATCCTCGGCGCCGGCAACGACTTTATTGTCAAAGCCGAAATCGCCGAATTGGGACGTTTGGCAAAGACCGAATACACCCAATACCGCACCATGAAGGCGGCCCCCGTTTCCATTTACCTCAACATCTTCAATATCTTCAAGTTACCATCGGGGAATTACAATCTCAACGTATATGTCATGGACAAAGACTCCAACGTTCTGACCACCACAAGCACATTCTTTCAGCGAAGCAATCCCCGCGTACAAATTGATTTAAGCAACTACGACAATGTTGTTGTAGAACACACTTTCGTTGAACAAATGACTGATCTACAGCAGCTTCAGGATGATATTGCCACACTTTACCCCATCGGCACACGTATGGAGCAAGATTTCTTCAACCAAAACATGAAAAAGGTTCCGTTGGACCAGCTGCAACGATACTTCTACAGCTTCTGGCTCGACCGCAATCCGAACGATCCGGAAGGTGCTTGGCTGGCATACAAAGAAAAGGTAAAATATGTAAACGAGAAATATGGAAGTACCGTAATCAAAGGTTTCCGCACCGACCGCGGCCGCTGTTATCTGCGCTATGGCGAACCCACCACCATCACCGAAGAGCCTTACGACCCGCAGGCCTATCCCTACGAAATCTGGCATTACTACGTCCTCGGCAAACAGACCAACGTCAAATTCATCTTCTATAACCGCGACCTCGTCACCAACAACTACGAGCTGTTGCACTCCGACTACATCGGCGAGACGCAGGACCCGGCTTGGCAGATGAAACTGGTGAAACGCCTCAGCCCCAACTCCAATCCCGACATCATCACACCGGAAGAATACTGGGGCGGCAATGCACACGACTATTACAAGTACAATCGTCAGTAACCATGAAACGGATTTTTGACATCGTCTCGTGCACGCTCGTACTGCTACTGCTACTACCGTTCGAATTGGTCATCGCACTTTGTATTGCGTGCGGTTCCAAAGGCGGCGTTTTCTACAGCCAAACGCGTGTCGGAAAAGGCAATCGCGATTTCAAACTACTGAAATTCCGCACCATGCGCCCCAATGCCGATAAGCAGGGGTTGTTGATCACCGTCGGTGGTGACCAACGAATCACCAAGATCGGCAAGTTTTTACGAAAATACAAGATTGACGAACTCCCGCAATTGCTCAACATCATCAAGGGAGACATGAGCGTGGTCGGGCCGCGCCCGGAAGTGCGGAAATACGTGGAACTTTATGATGAGCGGCAAATGCGCGTGCTTACGGTACGCCCCGGACTTACCGACTACGCATCTTTGGAATACATCTCCGAAAGTGAGCTGCTGGCACAAAGTTCCGACCCCGAACGCACATACATTGAGGAAGTCATGCCCGCGAAATTAGAATTAAATCTAAAATACATCAAGAATCAATCCGTCAGAGAGGATCTCCGACTGATTTTCAAAACGCTGGCAAAGATTGTAAGCAAATAATAGGCGGATACTAATTCTTTTTCGGCAGGCTCACCTTATATCCATGGTAGCGATTCATCACCTCTTCGACGTAGTTAACCGTGTGACGTCCAGGATAATAGCCACATTTAACAACGGGATCGGAATAGTATTTATGCTCTTTTTTGAGGATTAGATACCGAGAAACCTCATTCCAGGAGGTTACGTCACCGCCATATTTGATGCACAATTCACAGGCGTCAATGCTGTGTCCGCTGCCAGAGTTATAGGCGGCAGCAACGAAGTACAATCGTTCATCCGGATCTTCCACATATTTTGCAAACATATTGTTTAAACGGGCAATCAGGCGCATACCGGCACGAACCTGATCAGCGACGGAAGAAGTGGAATCGACGCCGAACGACTGCGCCGTTGCGGGCATCATCTGCATTACGCCGAAACTGCCACCGACACCGACCAAATCGGAACGGAAACCCGACTCTTGGCGTATAATGGCAGAAACGAAGCGCCAGTCAACCCCCAATTGCGCACCATATTTTTTCATCAATGCATCTAAGGAGGAGATACTGCCGCGACGTTTTTCACGACTACCATTCAAAATGTATCGGGAATGCTCGTGGAAATATTTGTCACACAAACGATCATACGCGGGGGTCTGCTTAAAGGCGGCCAGCCAATTGTTAATGCTGTCATTTTTGGAAACGTTGGCCGGATTCAGCACCCAGCGGCGCTCGTACTCAGGGCCAACGATTTTGGCGATTTTCACACCAGAGTAGAAAGGATTCAGCATAATGGCCGTATTGGCATCAGTGACAAGATAATGGATGCTGTCATCCTGCAAAAGTTCTACCAATTCCTCGGCCGTCATAGAATCAGAGCGAATCAGCTGCCAACCGGATGGAGATTCGGGAAAGGAATCCAAACGAATAGTTCCCGGAAAGTAGTTCGGGAAATAAGCCGTGCAATCCTCTGATTTTTCAGCTTTTTTCGACTGCATCAGCACGGCGTGAGTGGTTGAGTGCGGGATGGAATAACAGAGTTTTTCCTTATCAGCCTGCGTGGGTTCAACATCATACGCAATGATGTCATAATCGCTAGTAAAGAAGTGTGAACGCACCTCTTCAGGATCGGTGGTAAACGTAAATTTAACATCCTTATGAAGAGAATCACACATGGTACAAAGCAATTCGTATTGGAATCCGATGGTGGTTCCACGATACAGAAAATAGTCGGAAGCATGACAGAACAACAAGATATTCAAAGTGTTAGTCTTGTTTTCCACATACTCGACCTCATCGTCATCAATTACAAAGGTCTCGTACTTAGGATGACGTACAACAAGCAACATCACCACGGCGGTGGCGATAAGCAGGAGATAAAAACCGAGAGAAAACCGGGTGCGCAAAACTACCGGGATTCAGTTGCCAAAATGTACTGTTCAACCGTTTCGCCGGGTTCGAGTTTCACACGACCGGAGCCAACGAAATAATCGTGGTGGGCGACGTTGTTGGTGTCAGTATAAGTGGTGTCCAAGACGGCTTGAACATCCAACAGGGCTTCATAGCGGAAGGTGTGCGTGAAAACGCCATTTTGATCGGTATAACCTTCAGCTTTTGCAAAATCAGCATAATTATCTTCCAAACCAACACGCACGAAGCAATGCGGGATAGCATCAGCGGTGTCAATTCCGGTAGTGGTTTTATGTACACGCAGGACCAAGTCACATACGGGTTCTTTCTTGCACTGGCTAAACAAAGCGACCAAGCAAACTGCTAACAAAGCGTAGCAAACAAACGCAAATTTCTTCATCTTAATAAGATTTTGATTGTTATTTGTTTTCAAGCTGCAAAAGTAAACAAAATTTTTGAAAGAACAACGCCCCTTGATTTTTTTAACTAAAATTAGGGGAAAATGAGGGGAGAAATTGAACAGAAAGTCAGAAAAATCATGTAAATTTGCGCCCTTAAAATAAATATTGTGGAGAATAGTAAAAAATTCATCATTTTCGGATTAGGCAATGCCGAAGACGAATATACAGGGACGCGACATAACATTGGTTTTGAAGTCGTTAGCGCTTTAGCGAAAAAGATGTCGGCGACTTTCCGTACCGACCGTTATGCCTACGTTGCGGAGGCACACCATAAAGGCCGCACGCTGTTGTTGGTTATGCCGACGACTTTTATGAATCTGAGTGGTAAAGCCGTCCGCTATTGGATGGACCACGAAAAGGTGACTCCCGAAAACATTTTGGTGATTTGTGACGATATCGACCTGCAGCCCGGCCAGTTGCGTATGCGTGCAAAAGGCAGCGGCGGCACCCATAACGGATTGAACAACATCATTGACATGCTCGGGCACAGCAACTTTCCCCGTCTTCGTTTCGGTGTCGGCCACAATTTCGCCCAAGGCTACCAAATCGAGTATGTCTTGGGACGCTTTGACTCGAAAGAGATGAATGAAGAGATTGAACCCGCCATCGAGACTGCCACACAAATGATTCAGTCGTTCGTCACAGCTGGCGTTCAACTCACAATGAATCAATTTAATACGGCAAAAAAGAAGCCGCAGGATGACAAACCGCAGAGCGATGAAAAATAGAGTTTTCCTTTTCACACTATTCCTGTTTCTCATTGGCGGCGCCATCCACGCCGACGGCATTGATTCTTTGAAAAAAGGCCTCTCCCCCGCCCCGCTGCCACAGTTGGCATCCTCAACCAAAAACAAAGAACTGGATGCTTACTTGCACTACGGCTTTCACCTCGGCACCGACTTCGCCCTCGGCAACCGCCAACTGTCTGACTACGACCATCTGGACAAATTGCTGTCTGGCACCTTCGGGCTTTTCGTACGTGGCGGATACCACTACATTTTCGCCGAAATCGGCATCAACTACATGTTTTACAAAGGCACGTACGATGCCAAAACGTTTGATTTTCTGCCGCGAGGGAAAGAGATTGTAGAAAGCCGCTACCTCCAGATCCCGCTGAAAATCGTTGGCTACCTGAATGTTAGCCGACAAGGCAATTTTGCATTGATGCCGCACATCGGCATTATGTATCAGCCGCTTATCCACGTTACCTCCAACGATATCGCTTACGGCAAAAACAACCTGCAAAAGCACCAATTCCTCTATCAAGCCGGGCTGGGCTTTCGCTACAAATTCCTCAACGTCGAGGTGGCTTGGAAAAAGGCCATCCGCCCATTCTTCCACGACCGAGAATCCATAAAACAATCCTATATCAACCTCTTGGTTGGCTTCCAATTCTAATTTAACTATTTAATTATGAACAAATTCCGTATCTTTGTGCTCCTATTCAGCCTTCTTTCGGCAGGCATGGTGCTACGTGCCCAAAATACGGAAAACGATAACGAAGGTGACGGTATTCACACACACGAAATCGACTCCGCGATGGCGATTTCCCCACTCTACCTTCCCACCTCATACACAGCGTTGGGCTCCACCTTTTTCAAGCCGGTGGTGTACAAAGACATTGACACAACGCTGGATTTGGCCGGACAATATGACCCGCTGATACGCACAGAAAACGTCTATCAAACGCTCGGCATCAACGGTCAGGCACATAAGCCGATGAATTTCGGTTTTGAAAAAGAGGCGGGATTTTCACTCATCACCAATCCCTACCCGCTCTATTTCAAGACACAAAACGATTTGCGATACTACAAGCTCAAGACTTCGTACACGCAACTGGCTTTCAGTTACGGCATTGCAACGGAAAACACCTTCTACGCCACACATGCGCAGAACATTCGCGACTGGGCGGAAATCGTGGTCAACCTGCGCGGCTACGGCAACTCGGGGTATTTCACCCATCAACAGACCAACAACGTCATTGCCGATGTGCTTTGTCATTTTGAAATCCCATCCGAAATCTACGGCTTTCGTCTCAGCTACATTATCAACCATTTGAAGATGGAAGAAAATGGCGGTTTGGCCAGCACTGAAGATTTTCTCACCCATTCAATCAAAAAGTTACAAGGCTACAACATGCAATTGTACGATGCGAAATCGCATGTGCTTTCCCATGACTTGATGTTTCAGCAGTACGTCAACATCAAGTCCAAGAAAAAGAAATCAGACAATGGAGAGATGAATCACTGGGGGACGTTCACGCACACGTTCCAATTCAAACAACAGAGTTATCGTTTTTACGACAGTCCGGTAGATTCCGCCTACTATTCCCACATCTACTCGCTACCGACGGACACGATCCACGACACGATGACTTTCTATACCATTGCCAACACACTGCAATTTTCTACTTTTCAGCCATTTAAAGAGCCCAAAAACGAACGATACTTCTTCCATTTTACAGGAGGTATTACGCACGAATATACAAGATACCAGTCGGCCTTTTATTCCGGCAACGCCTTCATCCCGTTTGCCCAGGTGCATGCCCGTCTTTTCACCTATTTAGACCTTCACGCCAAAATATACTACACGCTTGGCAACAATCCAAAACAACAAGAAAGAAGCACGTACTCAGGCTGTTACCAAAAGAATGACATGTGTTTCAGTGCCGCGGTCAGTGCGCGTTTGGATAAAGGGAGCCAGCACTCGGTAGGTGCCAACTTCGACTTTTACCGTTTATCTCCCGACTTTATTTTCACTGCGCTTTCCAACGGAATACAATATTGGAACAACGCATGGCCGAAGCAGACCATCATCAGTCTTACGCCCTATTATCAATACAAGGATTACCGCGTGGAATTCAGTTACTTCATGCTGCACAATTATGTGTATATGAATGAAGAGCTCACTCCGACACTACTGGACTCTTACGCCAACATTTTGCAGTTGCACCTATATGCGCCATTCTGCTACAAAGGTTTTGGCGTAACGTTCAACGGTTATCTTCAATACTCTACGCATCAAGCCATTGCGGTACCGGTGTTTGCCGGCAAACTCGACTTTTTCTACCGCATGAACATCTTCAAAAACAAAGCCAAGCTGCAAGTCGGTTTCAACGCCGCATACAACACCAGTTACTATGCCGACGCCTACTACCCGTTACTGCATCAATTCTATCATCAGCATGAGATAAAGACAGGAAATTACTGTTATTTAGATCTTTATATCGCAATTCAAGTACAACGCATCAACATTTTCCTGAAAGGCTCGCATCTGTTGTCGGGCCTGATGGGCTATAAATATTTCACCACTCCGGACTATCCGATGCAGGACCGCCGGTGCTCAATCGGAATCTCCTGGAGATTTCATGATTAAACACGGATATGGAAGAAATCAAACGTCAGACCATATTTTTCATAATCAACTTCACACTTCTCTATAGTGTAGCGTCGTCTTTCTATTTGTGCCGTTATATTTTTTTACCTATTGCAATACTTTGGTTGGCACTCGCCATAGTGGAAGGTAATTGGAAAGAACGATACAACACTTTAAAAAACAACAAATTACTTCTATATGCCGCACTCTTCCTCGGATTTTTCTTCTGCTATCTTATCAGCCCGTTTTTTTCCGACAACATTGGCCGGGCCATCTCAAGTTGGGAGTACAAAATCTGGTTTTTAGTTTGCCCGATCTGCATTCTGCCACTGGTTCCAAAATTGTCGCAAACGCAATTCAAACGGATGTTTGTAGTCTATCTTTGCGTCATTTTAGTGATGGCCATCTGCAGTCTCATTCAATCGTTTTATTTATGGCAAACCACCCACAAAATATACCACCTATACTACCAACATGCGAGCACGCTACCGCTATCAAGCTTTCGGCATCCTTCCTATTGTTCTTTATATGAGATAATTGCTTGGATTATCGCGGCGCACCTGCTGTTGCGAAAGAAACAGCATACGCTATCAACCCCAACCACCATTTTATGTTGGGCGACGCTCGTGGTTTTATCCGTCCACATCTATTTCCTGCAATCCAAAATCGGATTTCTCACCTTCGGCATCGCCTTTTTCATTTATTTGGGCATTGCATTAAAAAGACGCACCAACATCTTTGTAATGATTGCCGTCATCGGAGGCATTATCGCCGGATTTGGTGCCTTTATGGCCAAGAACTACGGGCGCGAAACGAAGGACTGCGACAATCGTTTTGCCAACAGTATCACCAGTTTTCAGACGGATGACAAAAAGAATCCGACGGAAAGCACCTCAATCCGTGTCGCCTTATGGCACAATTCGTGGGAAATCGGTCGTGAGCACTGGTTTCTGGGAGTCGGTGCCGGCGACGTTAAAGAATTAATGCTGAACAAAGCCAAAGAACACAATTACAAATACATCGCCAGCGGTGACTTCAACTGTCACAACCAATACCTGCAGTTATGGTTGTGCGTCGGCCTACCGGGACTGCTGCTGTTTTTAGCGATTCTGGCGTGCAGCTTTGTCTATGTCTGCCGACAAAAAATGCTGCCGATGATACTCATCACCTTCGCTTTCGCGACGAACCTGCTGGTAGAATGCATGTTGGAACTGGTTGCCGGGACATGCGTCATTCCAATCGTGCTGACATTAATGGTGGGGATTTGTCAAACTATGCGATATCACGATAATCGTGAAGTTCACGCATCAGTTTCTGGCGAATAAAGTGAATACGACTTTTTACCGTACCGATGGGAAGTTGCATATATTCGGCAATTTCCTGATACTTATACCCGTCAACGAACATTTCAAACGGCTTGCGCTGTTCGGGATCCAGCGTTGAAATCTTATTGTTGATTTCGGAAACATAGTAATGCAGATCCGCAGAATCAGCCGGATCGAAAGAGGTGTTCTCATAGCCTGAAGTTGCCAAATCCTCAGAAAAGACCTTGCTGTTCTGGCGACGACGGTAGCCGTTGATAAAAGTATTTCTCATAATGGTAAACACCCACGCCTTGAGATTCGTATCCGGTGAATATTTATGGGAATACTGAATGACTTTGGCATAAGTGTCCTGGACAAGATCCTCTGCGTCAGCAAGGTTCTTGGTCATCTTCAAGGCCGACCCGCGAAGTTCGGCATCGAACTTCATGACATCAATAATCAGATTATCGTTGTTGGTCATAATGGTAAGGTGTTGATTTCTTTTCATGGGCAAAAAATAATAAATAATAATTTGGTTAGACGATAATAACAATGCAAAATCTGTACCAAAGTTGCATTTTGATACAGATTTTAATTTTTTTTATAAAAAATGATACTGAGCCAACGACAACTACAACCGTTTTTTGACGACCAACGGAGTTGTAGAAATCTCGTTACTTTCATTCAGGGCGCGATCAACGATATGACACTTGAACATAATCGTGTCAAATTGACAGCCCGGACTATAATCATTGATATTCAAATCGATATACAATTCCCCTTCAATAGATTCCGGCACGTCATTGCTCAGACGCGGAATGCGCTGGTTAAATGTAACTCCCTCAAATTCAATCTTTTGAAATTCTCCATTAACCTTTTTATAATAATCGATGAAACAAGTATAATAAAATTCCGACAAAGTGTCATACGGGCTGACAATATCTGACACGCCCAGTCCAATGTCGCCGTCCCCATCCTGAAAATGGAACGTCAGCGTTGCCTTGTCGTCAATGCCTGTGCCATTGTCAATCTTTACCAAACTGAGAAACTGGATTTCCGGAACCACAGAAAACTTCTCCGGCTTCTTGCAGCCAGCAAGAAACAGCAGACAAAGGGTAACGAAAAACAATGAGCCACGAAACATGGGGAAATTGAAAATTGAAAATTGAAAGTTGAAAATTGAAAGTTGAAAATTGAAAGTTGAAAGTGAGAAATTAGGAATTAGGATTGTACTATATTCAATTCCTAATTCCTAATTCAGCTAACATTCTTCCATAACGACGTTGACGTTGCGGATAAATTCGCGAGAGTCAGCCATCAGTTTATACATAATGGTATCATTTTCAACGAAGGGCACGAAGCGACGATATTGTTCGAGAAAGCCTTCGATGAAGTCGGAGGAACGGAGCGGACGGCGGAATTCGAAGGCCTGCGCAGCATTGAGCAACTCGATAGCCAGGATTTTCTCAACGTTTTCAACCACGCGGTAAGCCTTGGTAGCCGCATTGGCGCCCATACTTACGTGGTCTTCCTGTCCTTGTGATGATTCGATGGAGTCGGAAGAAGACGGCATAGTGAAGGTCTTGTTCTGGTTGACGATAGAAGCCGCTGTATATTGCGGAATCATAAAACCAGAGTTCAAGCCCGGGTTCTTGACCAAGAACGAAGGAAGCTCGCGCTTGCCACCGATAAGTTGATAAATTCTTCTTTCTGAAATATTTCCAAGTTCCGACATAGCCAATGACAGGAAATCGAGCACCAAAGCCAGCGGCTGACCGTGGAAGTTACCAGCGGAGATGATGAGATCTTCATCCGGGAAGACGGTCGGGTTGTCGGTGACGGAGTTGATTTCGGTTTCAACCACATTGGTGATATGAGTAAGAGAATCCTTGGTTGCGCCGTGAACCTGCGGCATGCAACGGAACGAGTAAGGATCCTGAACGTGTTTCTTCGGGCGGGAGATAATTTCGGAGCCCATCAACAGATTGTTGATGTGGGTGGCGGTAAGAATCTGACCAACGTGAGGACGCACGAAATGTACGGAGAGGTTGAACGGTTCGATACGGCCGTCGAAAGCTTCCAATGAAATCGCACCGATGATGTCGGCGAGCCACGAAAGCTTGCGCGACTTCATCAACAAATAAACGGCGTAAGAGCTCATGAACTGGGTGCCGTTCAGCAGGGCCAAACCCTCTTTTGACTGCAGCGTGATGGGCTTCCAACCGAATTTCTCGTTAATTTCGGCAGCCGGATATTTTTTGTTGTGATAATAGACTTCACCTTCGTTGAGCAACGGCAGACACATGTGCGCCAGCGGTGCGAGGTCGCCGGAAGCGCCCAGTGAACCTTGCTGATAGACAACGGGATATACACCTTTGTTGTAAAAATCAATCAGACGTTCAATGGTTTGCAGCTGAACGCCGGAGTTGCCGTATGACAGAGACTGGATTTTCATAAGGAGCATGAGGCGAACGATTTCCTGGGGAACCTCGTCGCCAATGCCGCAAGCGTGTGACTTCACGAGATTGCTTTGCAGGGTTGAAAGGTCCTCTTTGGAGACGGAAGTGTTGCACAATGAGCCGAAGCCGGTGGTAACGCCGTAAACGGGGACGTCGCTTTTTTCCATTTTTTCATCCAAATACTGACGGCATTTCAGCACGGCCTGCTTGGCTTCTTCGGAAAGAGCCAATTTCGCTTTGGATTCAATGATTTTTTCAACTTTGTCAATACTCAAAAACTGAGTAGAAATGGTGTGGGTTTTCATATTATTATAATGTTATAAATTATTCTCACAAAAAAGTTCGCAAAGATACGATATTTTCAAGAAACAGCAGATTGACGAAGCATCAAAACGTGGCGACAGACGCTAAATGTAGTATTCCGCGATACGCTTCATTTCGGAGCTGACGTTATTACCTTCATACAGAATGCCATAGATGGTTTCTGAAATCGGGATGTTGGCGCCGAAATTCTTATTCATTTCGTGAATACAGCGCACGGCATAATAACCTTCGGCAATC
>JAKSMF010000007.1 GCA_024400775.1 Bacteroidales bacterium
GGAAATTAAAAGGAAATTTTTTCTTTTTTTTGTTTTCCTGTCGTTTAATTATCTGACAACTTGTGAATTACCATCTGTTGAAAGCGGAATTTAAAGCAAGGTGTTTTCCTACTGCGGCCGCCTTTGGCTCGGTGCTCCTTACAAAATCGAGGAGTTGCGGAGTGGCCGTGCGAGGCCGTGTCCGAAGCAAAACGGAAGGCTGCAAGCCACCGTTTTGCAAGTTTGGGCTCGCACAACGCAGCAACGACCGATTTTGTTGGAAACCGAGGCACAGCGGGAAAGCGTGTTTTCGTTAAATAAGCCGCTCCCGCTCGAAAAAGCAAGCAAGCTTTCTTTTTGCTCGCTTACCCGCGGCTTTGCCTCTTTCTTTTTCACAAGAGAAAAAGAAAGAGGAACTGCTGGAAGCAGACAATCAATCAGTTATGCTGTTTTGTGCGGATGACTTTCTATACGCATAATTGTCATTATCGGAAGTTCCTCTTCCTTTGCATGTTCCACCAAAAAGACAATTCGAAAAGGAATAATTCTGTTATGCGCAATTCCAAAATGTTTACCGGACAGCAATAATTTTAAACAAAAAAAGCACCCTCTCGAGTGCTTTTTTGTTTTGTAGGAATCGCATTATTTGATTTTCTTTGATAAGATTTTCCCCATATTCATTCCCATATCGTCGAAAGCGAATTTTACTCTGTGTTCGATAATCGGTGTCATCAAGAAACTGTTTGCAGCCAACTTGGTGAAAGTGATGGTGGCAATAGGCTCGGTTTTTCCTGTGGCTACAAAGTTGATGTCTGCCGTTATTTTGCAAGGCACGGAAAACGGACCTGCAAAGCTTCCCGGATCAATGTCGATGAACTTTACAACAGCTGTATAAGCTGCGTTCGGATAGTCGCCGCCCTCAAGACGCTTACCCGATAATTCTTCATTCAGTTTCTCCAAAAATATAGTTTCCCACATATCATTGCGGAAACGCGATGTCCAATTGGTTTTCCATTCCTCAAAATCATCACGGTCGCTGTTGTCTTTGAAAAATTCAGCTTCCGAGTCGCCATCGTAAGTAACTCCGTCATAGACGAAAACGACATTCAACTGTTTCTGACCCGTCAGAAATGAAAAGTCGCCTTTCGCTTTTTGTGCATTGGCACAAATGCAGGCGCATACTAATAACGCTACAAATAAAAATTTTCTCATAATATTGATTATTAAATGGTTATAAGGTGTTTATTTTTTTAAGAAAAGTCACTTTCTCGTTGTTCTCATCGTTCTCGTTTCTCGGTCGCAGACCCTAACTCACAACTCCTACAAAATACTTTCAATCTCCTCCTTCGTCAACTGCGTGTATTTCAAGTTGGTCGGCATTTCGTTTTCCACCTCGAAATCCACCCGGAACATCTCTTCGTCGTAAAAAGAAAGCTTCGAGTTGGTGTCGGGATTGCACTCTACATATATTATATTGCGCAAATCCAATTTTTTGGCTTCGCAAATCTGCTTGATGAGCGAACCGCCGGCGTAGGTGATGGAACTGCCCGGATTGTCCTGATACAGCTCCGTCGCCAAGACCACGGTTTTGTCGCCCCTCTTCACAATTTTCAAACCACATTTGGAAGGCATTTCCCACTGCCCCGCAAAATCAAAAATCTCATCAAAATATTTATCGTTTACTTTCATATCGAACATTCGTCCCTACGGGACATTCATTTTCTAAAATCTAAAATCTAAAGTCCAAAGTCTCAAATCCTACCTCAAATTCACCTTCGACGCACTTCTGTCAACATCCTTGCCGAAACTCTTGTTGGCGAGTTTGCGGTCGCGCGGACGATAAGTGCCATCTTCCATTTCGCGCAACATCACCTTCGTGAACAGCTTGAACATCTTTTCTTCCTGAGTTTCATCGTGATAGAACGATTTCCAAGCGTATTCGTAAAGTTCCTGCAAACGCTCGGGCGACATATTTTTGGGCTGATAAACCACCTGGCCGGCGTTGTAGTGATCCCAGTCGTGGTCGAAAATTCGTCCCTGACGCATCAGGTCGTCGTAGGCCTTGGTGTGCGGGAACGGCGCCAAAACGGTAAATTCCGCCAAATCCAAATCAATGCTCAACAGGAAGTCGATGAGGCGCAAAATGTCGTCTTCCGTCTGATTATCAAGACCTAACAAAATCGTTCCTTCCACGCCGATGCCGTAATCGTGATAGCGTTTCACACGCTCGCGGATATAGTCGGACGTGTCGTAAACCGCCTGATAGACGTACCAAGCGCCGGCTTGCGCGGCAAGGTCGAGCACTTCGGGCTTGTCCTCAATGGTGTGGGAAATCCATTTTTTCTTGAGCGGAATCATCTCTTTGAAAAGGTCGAGTTCCCATTGCGTGCTCTGTGCCAGCGAGTTATCAACGATGAAAAGACGGTTGTTGTCGATGGTTTCCAATTCCTCGATGGCCTTTTCGATGGGGCGCGGACGGAAGCAGCGGCCGCCGAGGTACGAAACGGCGCACGGGTAGCAGCTGAACTTGCAGCCGCGTGAAGCGTGGAAAAGGTCAACCATCTGCACGCCTTTATGGTTGTAAAGTTCGCGTTTGTAGAGGTCGCGGCGCGCCGGGCCCACGAGAGCGATGTCGGGCTGCTTGCCCATATAGTTATAGACTTTCTTCAGCTGGCCTTTTTCCCAATCGGCAATCACCTGCTCCATACGGCCTTCGGCTTCGCCCAGGAAAATGCTGTCGGCGTGCTGCAAGGTTTCCTCGGCGTGCAACATCGTGGAGATGCCGCCAAACATCACCTGCTTGCCACGGCGACGGAACTCGTCGGCAATGGCCCAGCCGCGTTTCACCTGCGTGGAAAGCATCATCGAGATGCCTACGAAGTCGCAATCTTCTTCAAAATCAATATCTTCCACATTTTCATCCGTGAAAGAAACGTCAACGCGCTCGGGCAGACAGGCGGCGAACACCACCGGGCCGTGAGGCGGCAAGTTAAAAGTAGTTTGTCCAGGAAGCTTTTTCCATTTAGGATAAATGAGTTTGAATTTCATTGTATATTAATTATTTGATTTTCAATATATTATTAAGGACGAAGGGTGTTGATGGGGACGACATAAATGCCATCTTTCCGGCGATAGGCGGCTCCTACTGCAGTGAGAACCATCAAAAATGAAGGTGCTTTTTCGTCACTTTTTTCACGGATTTTACGTTCAAGGATTCTCAATGAAGATGCGCCCTCGTCAATCAGTTTGTCGCCGCCCAACTTAATTTCAACCGCGCCCCATCGACCGTCTTCCAGATGCACCACCGCGTCGCACTCCAAGCCGGCGTTGTCGCGGTAATGACGCACTTCGCCGCCCAACGAGCCGGCATAAACCGACAGGTCGCGTACAGCGAAATCCTCAAAAAAGAGACCGAAACTCTCCAAATCGCGTTTCAAGTCGTCGGGGCCGATGGAAAGCGCACGGCAAGCGATGGAAGTATCCACGAAATGCCGGGTGGGCGACGTGCGAATCGTTGTTTTGGAACGAATGTTCGGATTCCAAGCCGCAATGTCGTCAATGATGAACAAATCGCGGAGCGCCTCCATATAATCGTCAAAAGTTTTCGCATCCATTGCCCGCTCATTGCTCTGTTTCACATCTTCAATGATGGTGCTTGCGGCAGATTCTGTGGAGATGTGGCGGGCATAACTGCGCAAAATCATTCGCAAAACCTCTGGCTTCTTATTTCTAAATCGCTCATTATCACTATCTTCAAATAAAAAGAGACTATTGTAGTAATTTTTTGTGACTTCCAAAGCAATTTCACGGCCCGCCAAAACGGAAATCGGCCAGCCGCCACGGCACATCAAAAAAGCCACATCATCCAGAGTGAAATCCGCATTGGCATCAGGCGCAAAATCCAATTCGCCACTGAAAAGTTCTTCCAGAGAAACCGTGCCTTTCGATTCCTGCGACTCCCACAGTGTCATCGGACGCATTCGTACCGGCGTAATCCGCCCCGCGCCGCTGTGATGCACGTCCGCCTTGTCGGCCGGAGTGGAACTGCCTGTGAGTATGTACTTTCCGAACTCGTAATGCTCGTCCAAATCTTCTTTTACCTGGTTCCAAATGTCGGGAACCGTCTGCCACTCGTCAATCAACCGCGGTTTTTCACCTGCCAACACCGACTTCGGATTCAGTTTTGCCAGCGCAATGGCCTGCTTTGTATTCAATTTTGCAAAACTTTTCTGATAAAGCATACAAGTGGTGGTCTTCCCACAAAACTTCGGTCCGGCAACCAAAACGGCCCCCGAACTTTTCAGTTTTCTATCTATCTCTTTTTCAATAAGTCTTGTAAAATACATTGCGGCACTTTTTAATTTTTACGCTGCAAAAATACAAAATTCCTATAAATTTCAATGCAAAATTCCCAAGATTTTCAATTTAAAATTCCCAAGATTTTCAATTTAGTTGAGTAGTTGATTTTGTTTAACCGTTTCCCCGATTTTAACCGTTTCCCCGATTTTAACCGATTTTAACCGTTTAACCTCCGTTAACCGTTTAACCGATTTTCACGAACATTCCACAAAACGCAAATTCGCCGGACAAGCCGCACAATTCCGCGCCACCTCCAACATTTCGGCATCGCTGCCCACCGCCGTAATCTGCAAATCCTTCTTCACCAAAGCCGCCAACAGCGCAAACTCGCCCTGTCCGCAGTCGCGAAGCACCACGCTGCCAGAATCCGGCAATTCTGCAACTCTTTGTTCAAACTGCTGAAAATGACGCATTTGCCGACGGCATTCGCGCGCCACCTCAGTCCCTTTGTACAGATAGTTGGCCTTCACCAACTCCTTGAAATAGGCCGGCGTTTCCACTTCCACACATATTTTTTTGTATTCTTCAATAAAACGATGTCTGAAACTTCGCGTAACGGACAGCATTCGCTGTTCAGCAGAAACCGCTTGATTATCAATAACAAATGGTGATAAGATGGTAACATCCACACGGCCTTTGTTCAGAATGAACTCCCGCTTCGGGAAGACGTGGCCAACGCCGTGCAACACAATGGGCACCACCTCCACTTGCAGTTGCTCAGCCAAGGCGAAAGCACCCTGGTGGAACCGTCCTATCGTGCAGTCGACCGCGCGCGTGCCCTCCGGAAATACCAGAATGGAATAGCCATGCGCTACCAAATCCTGCAATTTCGGCAAATTCGGCTCCCATCCGTTATCCACCGGCAGACAGTCGGCGTAACGGATGATCCAGCGGTAGAACGGACAATTCCACACCCATTTGTTGGTGAGCGCCACCACTTTCGGCGACAACATCAACGTGTACAGCAAATCGAGGTGCGACTGATGATTGGCCACCAAAACCGCCGGTTTAGAAAAATCATAATGACTATCATTATGAACGAAGCATGCCACTTGCGGCATCAATTTCGCAAAAATACGGAACAAATTCGACAAGAATTTATGGAAATGCGCCTTCATTTTCCAATTATTTTTGAAGAAAATGATGCAGAAAACGGACCAAATGGAGAGGAGAATCGAAACAAGGAAGAAAACGGTGAACGCAAAAACGGTCTTTGCCCAATTCAAAAGCGTTACGGGAATCCGGCGACGTGCGCCTCCGCTGGTAGTCAACCATTTGAAAATCAGCGGGGGAAAGATGTAGGCCATCATTACCACAGAGAACATTCCGATGACGGTGACCTCCGCCAACGAACGCATCGCCGGATGCTTCGCAAAAATCAACGTGCCGATAGCGATGAACATAATCGTCGCCGACAAAATGATGGAATTTTTGAACTGCGCCAGCATCTTTTTGCCCGTTCGATATTCGTACATCACACCCTCTGTCACAAAAATGGCATAGTCATCGCCCTGACCGAAAATAAAAGTCGCCAGTATAATGTTGACAATGTTGAACTTAATGTCGAAAACACCCATAATGCCGAGAATCCAGATCCAAGCGATAGTGAGCGGAACAAAAGCGGCAAGCGCGATTTCCAGTCGGCCAAAAGAGAAAATCAGAAACGCGAAAACAATGAACGCACAGATGTAAAGCACATAGTCAAAGTCACCTGAAAGTGCCTTTATCATACGCTGAATGACCGAAGAATCGGTAAAGGCGAAAACATTTTTGTCTATCGAATTAAGATTTTTTTCGACACTTTCGCGCTTGTGCTTGTCAACCGACAATACATTATAAACCAATGATTTATCATCATCAAACATAATATATGAGGCGGCGATGTTTTGAGTGATGGCGGCAAAATGGTCCAAGTTTTGCGGTTTGTATTCGCGATTGATGACGTCATAAAAATCGTTAAAGGGCTGCCAGCCGGTGGCGGCTTCCGCCTGTTTGAAGTTGAGCAGGAAAGTGTCGCGGCGAGGCTGCCAAAATGCGTTCCAACGGGCGATGCGTTGCTGCTGCATCTCCCGCGAAGGCAGAAAAACGCTGATACCGCTCACCTTTTCAATAGAGCCATTTTGCTGCATTTCAGATAATTGCGGCATCACTTTTTCATTATTCCGCAATGCCTCCTCCGACGTTTCGCCTTCCGCAATACAGTAAACCGTCTGCACCGTCGTGTCAGCCTCCGCCACCAGCTTTTCAAACTGCGCTCGCTGTTCCGCCGTCATGTAGTTGATTTTGTGCATGTCGGTTTCAAACGAAGTCTTGAAGCTAAAAATGAGGAAAACCACCGTCAACAACAAAACCAACGCAATCTGCCAAGGATGCTTTTCAGGATGAAATTCGGCCACTTTTCGAAAAGAAAGTTCCCCAAACTGCCAATTTTGCGGGCGCTTTCCGAGTAGATGCGGGAGGAAAATCAGCACAAAAACGATGGTTCCCACCAACAGCAACGCGGCAAACAATCCGAGGTCTCGCATGGCATCGGAACTGATGAACAACAAACTCAAAAATGCGCCCACCGTCGTGATGTTCCCAATCAACAAAGGAGTTACTATTTCACTGATTATCTGCTCTTTATCTTCCGTTTTTTTGAAATGGGAAAGTAGGTGGATCGGATAATTGATGGCTAACCCGATAATGATGGAAGCCACGCCGACCGCAATGATGGAAATCGGATTTTTAAACCAAACGATTACTCCCATCGCCAACAGCCCACCGAATGTTATCGTACAGATTATCAGTAAAATACTCTTGAAATTACGGTAATAATAAACCAATAACGCCACAATCAGAACGAGTGCGAGAAGCATAGCGTAAAGACTGTCCTTTTTGATTTGTTGCGCGTTGGTTTGCGAAATGAGGGATGCGCCGAAAACCGACACCTCGACTTTGCCGCCAAAGGCCTTTTCCACCGCCTCCGCCGACTTCTCCACTTGCGAAATCAACTTCACATTGTTCTGCGTTTCACTCACCGGGAACTTGGAAGTGACAACTACAATCGCCTCATTTTCAGACTTATTGAAAATATAGCCATCCTTTTCGTGATATTGGTCGCCCAAACGAAAACCCTCTAATTTTTTCAAAACAGGTGCCGAAAAAAACAGAGGATCGGAAAGAATGACGTCACCAGTCATCGAATTATAGAAAAATTGATCGTCAATCAACTGGTTTTCAATATTTTCCGAAGACAGCATCGAATCAATGCGAGCATAATCCTCCTCTTCCAAAAAGTAGGGCATATTGTTGACCACAAACTTCGCAATATCCGCAACCTGCTGTTGGTCAACCTGATACATCACGCCTTTCATCAGTTTGTCGGCATCGTTGCGGGCAAGTTGTGCCCCCAACGAATCGGAAGCAGCCATCAGCAACGCGGCCTCCTCCTCCGACAGCGAGTCTTTCGGCTGCGACAACTTCACGTTCAGCACGATGCGATTGTCGGAACCGATATGTTGGTAAGCGTAGTTTATACGCTGATTATCCCCGTTTTTTGGAAAAAAACAGCTGATATCTTCGACAAAATCCAAACGTGAAAGGCCGAAAACGAATAATAAAACCAGCAAAGACAAAAACGACCACATCAAGATGCGGTGGTGTTCAAAAAAACGATAAATCTGGACAAAGAATTTACGCATTTTAACGTTTTTTGAAAATCTTACGAATCAGCATGGAAGGGTAACCATAAACCAAAGCCATCAGGCAGAAAACGGTATTCAACAGACTGATTCTGAAAAAGTCGGCACGCGGACGGAAATGGCTGACACGTTCCTCCTTAGGCGGATAATAGACGTCAATCGGAATCGGCAGCAACTTGACACCTTTCCAGGCGCAACGCACCAAGATTTCCAACTCTGTTTCGTAACGAGTTGTCATCCAACGCATTTCACCCATTTTTTGTAACGGATAAACGCGAAATCCCGACTGCGTATCTGGCAGATGCCGGAAAGTCTGCACATAAAACCAGAAATTGGAAAAACGATTGGCGAAGGTGTTCTTTTTCGGCATATTATCAACCGCCATTCCACGACTGCCAATTATCAAAGTATCAGGGGATTTGCGAATAAAATCAGCAAACTTTTCCAAATCGGTGGCGCGATGTTGACCGTCGGCATCCATCGTCAGCACATAGTCGTAACCGAATGCCAACGCCTGCCGGAACGCCAGCTTCATCGCATAACCCTTCCCCCTGTTTTCCTTATATTGTATTTTAATCACATCTTCACCCAACTGATTCAAAATCAGTGGAGTAGAATCTGTCGAACCATCATTTACAACCATAACCGTAGGACAGAATTTCTGCACATTCTCCACCACGTCCGCCAAAGTTTTCTCATTGTTGTAAGTCGGAATCACAACACATAACTTCAAATCACGAAAAACGTTGGTGGTATTTGTCATCGGAAATCAACTTACGGTAAAATTAATCTTAGCAAACTGGGTTTCATTGTGGGAAACCACGCATTTCACTTGAAAATCATTTTGTGCTTCAAGTAGTTGCCAATCCAGTTGAAATGTCACCACTGGATTTTCGAGCGGACGGATGACCTGCATGAATTTGGCATTTTTGAGCGAAGTGATCAGCAAATCGCGCTGCGCCACCAGCGACATCAACTCGCAGGCAATCTGCAAAATACAAACACCGGGAGTGATTGGGTCGCCTGGAAAATGGCCTGCAAATATCGGATGCTGAACATTCAGACGGACATCAAATCTGCCCGCTTCCACATCCTGATTTTCAATCGTAAAAAAATTATCCTTCAACATTTTAACTTATTTTACGATAAAGAACACACCAATCATAACAATGATGACGCCAATCCAACGTGTATAGGGAACTGCTTCATGCAGAATGAAATAGGCCAACAAAATACCCAAAATGTAACTGATGGAAGTCAGCGGATAGACCAAGCTGAAGTCATGTTTTTTGAGCAATGTTATCCAAATGGCCAATGCCGCCAAACCGCACACTCCGGCCAAACTCAACTGCCAATTGAACAATAAATTCTTGAAAGACGCAAAATTCCACTCGAATTTGCCAATTTTATCTACACCGATTTTCAAGAAAAACTGTGACAAAACCAACAGCACAGACTGCAGCAAAACCGTCAATATCAACCTAATCATCGGGACAAAAGCGTTAGTGAGAAATCTGATTTCTGAAAATGATTCACTACCAAAATATTCTTCACCACATTAACTTCCCGCGGTGATTGGTAGAAAAGATGCGGCGGGATTTTTTGATCTTTTAACACGCATGCGGCAGTATAGATTCCGTAAGCCGAAGCGCAAAACGATTCGCCAAAAAGGTGCTTATACCATAAAACGTCGGCCTCCTGACAACATTGCTGCACAAAACGACGATAGACAGCGTCATTTTCCTGATCGCCACTCAAACCGCACATTACCGCATCAACATGATTATTTTGAGAAAGGTATTTTTGTACAAATTCGAAGTAAAAATCGCACATTTCCTGTAACGAAGCCACTGAATAAATCTCGGCGCCATCAATATGGCACAAAGTGTTTTCAGTGAATGAATTAGCCAACAATAGAGAGACCGCGCTACCACCAGAAACAGAACCGTTAATGCCAGATTTTTTCAAAGAATCCACATCGGATTCCGCATCGGAACGCCAATATCCGAGTTTGCCAAGCATCTTAAAGTAGGCGGGCGTCATCTCGTCGTAACCGCCGACCAACGCGGTGGAAATTCTTCCCACCTGCAACTGCATGACGGCATCCAACAATGCGCTGTCGAACGAAGTGCCGCGATGCGAATAGGTGCTATTGTACCCATGACACTGCAGCTTGAGCGCAATCTGCGAACTGACGGTGTTGTGCGTACTCTGCATGAAAGGCGTCGGCGGGAGACACTCTTCGTCGTTGTCAATCACTGCGTTAAGGAATTTTTCGGTATTTTCTACACAGCCCAACCCCGTACCTGAAATGATGGCATCGGGCATTTCACAACCGCCTTTTTGGAGCGCATCAAGCGAAACGGCCACCGCACGTTTAAGCAGTCGTCCCATTCGGCGCGACTCGGCCGGCAAGATAAACCGCTTGAAATCAGGTTCCAACGGCGAATTGAATGCCACCGTCGGCAGAATCGGAGACTTCATCCACTGTTCAGACAATGGCTCCTGCATTGAAATTTGTGATGCCGACTGAATGTAGATACTCATAACTAACTGATTTTAGAGAAAATACATGAAGAGTCATTACCACCAAAACCGAAAGAATTAGAGAGAACGTGTGTTAACTGGACATTGGTTTTCACCTCAGTGACAGGCACAAAGTTCAGAGAATCAATCTTTTCGGTGAAGTTCAAATTAGCGGGCACGAAGTTGCGTGTCAGCGCCAAAATAGAGATGACGGTTTCCAGACCACCGGCGGCGCTGGTCGGATGTCCCGTGAACGCTTTCGTAGATGAAACCATCGGCATGCGGTCGCCGAAAACGCGCATCATCGCATGACCTTCGCTTTCGTCATTATTGGGAGTTCCGGTTCCGTGAGCGTTAACATAGTCAATATCAGAAGGTTGTAGGCCAGCATCTTTCAATGCGGCAGTCATCGCCAGATAAGCGCCTTCGCCTTCCGGTGAAGATGCGGTTTGATGAAACGCATCACAGCGGTTGGCATAACCCGAGAATCGGCACAACGCCGACACTTTGCGACGAGCGGCACTCTCGGCAGATTCCATCACCACGTATGCAGCGCCTTCGCCCAAATTCAGTCCCTGACGGTGTTTGTCAAACGGCTTACACGGTTGCGAATCCAGAATCATCAACGTGTTAAAACCATTGAGGTGAAATTTGCTGAGACACTCGGTACCGCCGGCGATGACTACATCGGCACGTCCGGTTCGGAGCAGATCCGCACCCAGAATCAGCGCGTTCGCCGCCGACGAGCAGGCCGTGGAAATCGTAGTCTGCATCGAAATATGCCCCGCAAAACCATTGGCAATCATATCGGTACACGCACCGCAGTCGTGCAGCGCGATATACTCGTTTTTACTCTCGTTTTCCAGAAAATCGTGATAGAAACGCTCGCTTTTTTCCATGCCGCCGACCGTTGTACCAGACACGAAGGCGACACGAAGGTGGTCAGTATCAACGAGGTGCGCCATTTCAGCGGCTTCAACCAAAGCCAACCGGCCCAACAGCGAGGTGCGGGTAATTGCGAAATCGGGCGTAATACCCAACATATCACGCAGTTGTTCATCGCTGTAAGGGACTTCCCCCACGGGCAAGTCAGCATGCCGCGACTGTAAAAAGCGCATACGACCAACCCCCGGCTGTGATTTCAACAGCCGTTCTGCCGTTGCCTCGACACCCCTTCCGAGCGCCGAAACAATCCCCATCCCAGTGATGACAATGTCCGTCACAACTATTTCGTTCTGTGTTGCTGAATGTATTCTGCCATTACGCGGACAGACTTGAAAATCTCCTTGCCTTCATTCGCGTTCTGCAGTTTAATACCATAATTTTTCTCCATCAACACAATCAGTTCAAGCGCATCAATAGAATCCAAACCCAGCCCTTCGCCAAACAGCGGTGCATTCTCGTCAATATCTGCCGGAGTCATATCTTCAAGGTTCAAAACTTCGATGATTTCGCGCTTTAATTCTTCAATCAGTTGTTCCATAAATATTTGTAATACAATAAGATAAAAGGCTTTTTACAATTTATAAAAAGCCATAATAATTAACTTGCAAAAGTAAGCATTTTTTTTGAAAAAACCGTAACTAATTGAACGGGAAAAACAATATGGTAAAAATCGACAATATCGTCAGCAAAATCCCGTTCGCCATTCCGGCAATGGAACAGATTTTTCCAGCACGCAAAAGTCCGACACAGGAGTAGCGCTCGGGCTCCTTAGCGTAGCTTTTCATTCCACGTACCGAATATGTCATTCCAAACACCCCGAAAACAATACCAAGAACGCTTATCAACGGAATAACCGAGAAAACGGCGCTCAAGCCACCCCAAACCATGGCGGCAACCGCATGCGGCGCTATAGTTCTTTCCATTTTAATATCCAATGTAGCCTGTTGATATCCAAACAATTAAAAGAAAACCCCAAATTACCGCACCGATAATCCCGACAATTAATCCAATAATTGAACAGATTTGTGCAGCACGATACAAACCGGCACTTGCATATATTTCCGGATTTTGCATATATAAGTTTTTTCCACGACGTATTTTGTACAAACCAATCGCACTAAAAATAATGCCCAGAAAATTGGCAAAAGGCATAATTGCGAACGTCAATCCCAATCCGCCCCAAACCATGGCGGAAATAGCATAAGGTGCTGTTGTTCTACTCATAACTATAAATTTTGTTTGGTGGCAAAATTACAAAAAAATACAAATATTACCGCTGTTTGGCGTAAACATTTGACAATTCATGCGAGGTCATCGCTTCAGAATTCGTGCTTTTTTTACTGACAACCAACATCAACACATCGCAATGTGCGGAATCATAATCCACCCAACCCGCCAAGGCGTATTCGGCAGACGTGAACAAAAAAAGGTCGGAAACCGCATTTATGAACGCATTTGCATCAAATTTCTGCGCCACATAACATGAACTTTCGCCCTGAATTTTGTGACGAATGGCGATTTCACCCGTTACAATGTTCGCCAGCGTATAGACAAACACCGACGGGCTCGGGAAGTAATTGTCGTCGTGCTGGATGGTCTCCTGATAGGAACGGTCGTCGTCCAACGAACCAGCGGAATTAGCACAAATTACCGCCCAATTTTTCTTAATGTCATCATTTTGAAAGCCCGACTTCCGCATGGCCGCCTCCGCACACAACGTTCCCACCTTACACAAACGATCCATCTTGAAAAACTTGGGATAATCCATTCCGATGTTTTTATAAATGGATGATATCCACTGTTTTGTATCATCGTAGGTGTTTTCCAAAACCACATTCCCATCCACAATCAAACAACGGTCGGTCAACCTCACATACGACAAAACATACAGTTTTTTCTCTTCCATAGGACCTATTTTTCAGACTTAATATTTCTTAAAAAGAATTCATCGTTCTTGGCGAACAGCAAAGCGGCATTGCTTCCCCCGAAGCCAGAAATCAGCTTCACGAAACAGGGTTTATCGGAACGTGAAAGTTTCTGACACACAGCAATTTCCTCCACGGTTCCGGGTGTTTGGAACCCGCGGGTGGGCAAAATGGTGCCTTGCAAAAGTTCGCGAGAGGAAATAATCGTTTCCAACACACCTGCCGCACCTAGCGTGTGTCCGAAGTAACCTTTCAGACTGTTGACAGGCACATCAGCAAGCCCCAAACGAGCCAACGCCACCGATTCCATATCGTCGTTGTAACGTGTTGCCGTACCGTGAGCATTTACGAAAGCAACATCCTGTAAAACAGTATTTTCCAAATGGCTTACGGCCTGCGTGAATGCGCTAACCAGCCCTTCGGCCGTACGCGACGGAGCCGAAATATGGTTGGCATCGTTGCACAACGCACCGCCCAACATGCAGACATCGGATTTGGGTTCGCCATCTTCGCATCGTGCCAAAACGACGGTGGCCGCCGCCTCCCCGAGGTTGAGGCCGCAACGGTCAGCGTCAAACGGCTGGCATTCGGCGGGGGACAAGGCCTTAAATGACTGAAAACCAGAAATTACGAACTTTGAAAGTACATCAGCACCAATCACGACGGCATAGCGGTAACGATGTGTTTCCAGCAAGCGCTGCGCAACAACCTGTGCGGCACAACCAGAAATACAGGCATTGCTGACCACTACCGGTTCGTTCTGATTTCCAAAGAATTGCGCAATCAACTGCGCAGAACGCCACAAATAGGGACGTTCTGCCTCAAAACCGCGCAAATCCTGCAATAATTCCACATTCCCTTTTGTGGTTGATAAAACAAAAAGCACATCTTCGGAAGCAGCATCTATACCTGAGCGATGGATGGCATCCGCCGCTGAAAGAATGGCGATTTGTTCAACTTTTGTATATCTATCTTCCTTATTGTCAGATAATTGAGAAAAGTAAGACTCTATTTTTTCATTAGCTATAAGAGAAGCACAAAAAGCTTCTGGCAAATGAAAACCTTGTGAATAGCGGTGCAATCCACTCCGACCTGACAAAAGGCTCTGCCAGTTTTCTTCCGTTGTAAATCCCAACGGAGATACAATATTATCAGCGATAATGCCTACCACAATGCCGTATTTGAATTGCTCAAAGATAAAATATTGGAGAACTATTTTCTATCACCAACAAGTTTCTGCATAATCTGGATAGCGTTAGTCGCAGCGCCTTTTCTAAGATTATCAGCTACCACCCACATATTGAGGGTTTTCGGTTGTGAGAAATCGCGGCGCAAGCGGCCCACGAACACTTCGTCCTTGTCTTTTGCGAAACGCGGCATCGGGTACTCGTTGCGATCTGGATTGTCCAAGACGGTAATTCCAGGCATTTCTTCCAACAAACGACGAACCTCGTCAAGGTCAAAATCATTCTCGAATTCCACATTTACAGCTTCGGAGTGACCACCAAAAACCGGCACGCGAACTACCGTGGCAGTAATTTGTATTGAATTGTCTCTCAAAATCTTACGAGTTTCGTTCACCAGCTTGGTCTCTTCTGTGGTGTAACCGTTCGGTTCGAAATTGCCACCGTGAGGAAGTACGTTCAAGTCAATTTCATAAGGATAAGCCTTTTCGCAGGCCTCGCCAGCACGTTCGGAATTCAACTGCTTCACAGCTTTCACGCCGGTTCCCGTAACTGACTGATAGGTAGAGATTACCAGACGGCGAATCTTGTATTTTTTGTGTAATGGAGCCAACGCGAGCACCATCTGAATCGTGGAGCAGTTGGGGTTGGCGATAATGCGGTCGGCAGGAGTGACCACGTCGATATTGATTTCGGGGACCACCAACGGAATATGCTCATAATTACGCCAAGCGGACGAATTATCGACAACGGTCGTACCCACTTCGGCAAACTGCGGCGCATACTGCAATGAGGCAGCGCCACCCGCGGAAAAAATAGCGAACTGCGGTCTTTGCGCTATCGCATCTTCTACAGACACCACTTTCAACTGACGACCGGCAAAGGTAATCTCTTTGCCCACAGAACGTGCAGAGGCAGCAGGAATCAACTCGCAATCTCCGAAACCTCTCTCTTCCAATACTTTAAGCATTACGCTTCCAACCAATCCGGTCGCTCCGACCAATGCAATTTTCATATTATTAAATTTTTTCTTAAAAAAAGTTAAATCATTTGTATTTCGGGTGCAAAAATAGTAAATTTGCGCTATCACTCAGCTGAAAAAATCACAAATCTAAAAATAAATATGCTAAGACTCAAATTACTCATTACCACATTCTTAATCTGTCTCATAAGTTCTGCGACAGCACAATTCTTTGAAGATTTTTCTGACGGAGACCTCCATGAAAATCCAAAATGGACGGGAGACACGGCGCAATTCGTCATCAATGGGCAGCAGCAACTACAATTGAATGCGCCCGAAGCAGGCAATGTATATATTGCAGTTAAAGACACCTTTTGGAATGCCTCAGTAGAGTGGCGACTATCTGTGAAGATGTCCTTCGCACCGTCGGCGAACAATTTCGCACGCTATTACCTTTCCGCCAGCGACACTAATTTGCGAAGCGACAGTCTTTTAGCATATTATCTGCAATTAGGGGAAGCCGGCAACAATGACGCCATCGAGCTCATCTGCAAAAGCAGCGATAGCACATATCGAATTTGCCGAGGCAACATTTCCATTGCCAGCAGTTTTGCATATAATATAAAAGTAGTAAAAGATGGCGGCGACCGATGGACCATATTTGTTGATACGTTGTGCAATGGAATTTACACAGAAGATGCAAGTGGTTATGGGAATGACCTTGCCATAGCGCACACCTCCACCGGAATCGTGTGCCAATTTACAGCAGGGAACAAGAACAAATTCTACTTCGACGACATCTACTTCGGACCACCGATTGTGGATACCGTTCCACCACAAATTTCAAATTGTATATTCAATAGTAATATACCTGATAAACTGATACTTACATTTTCAGAACCCGTACTTGCAGAAGATGCTCTCGACTTTGCTAATTACACACTCCAAAACGATACCATACATCCAGCTTTATGCGAATTTGCTGAAGGCGAAAGGTCCGTCGTTCACCTCTATTTCAGTGAACCATTGATTGAAAGATACAGCAATGAATTGCATATCAGTAATATTCACGACATCAGCAACAACGTGATGACAGATACAATTTTGTCTGTTTTTTTCTGCATACCTCGCCGGAACGAAGTGATTATCACCGAAATCATGGCTGACCCATCGCCAACGGTTGGGCTTCCGGAATGTGAATACCTGGAAATACACAACAAACTCCCCTACTCTCTATTGTTGGACAATTGGAAAATCGCTTTCGGGAACAGTCAACGCACGCTACCGAGCATCAACATACCGCCCAACGGATTCGCCCTCATAACGGCAGAATCATCGTTACCTTATTTCACTGAATATCAAAATATCTACTCAGTTTCTTCTCTCGGGCTGACCGACGATGGCCAGCAACTGACCCTATATGACACACAGGGAGAGGTGATTCATTTTGTAAACTACAGTAAAAAATGGCACCGAAACACCCTGAAGCAAGAGGGTGGTTGGGCATTGGAAATGATCGATGCCGAAAATCCGTGCTGCAACGGAGACAATTGGGACTCCTCCATTGATATTCGCGGGGGAACGCCAGGCGAGACGAACTCTATTGCAGATGAATTTCCCGACCTGTCGCCACCGGAAATAGAGAAAGTCACCGTCCCCGAAGCCAGCCGCGTACGCGTTTTCTTTACGGAACCATTGACAGCGGATGCCACATCTTTTTTGAATATTTTCAGTATTGACAGAAATATTCAAATTACTGATTTTCAAATAAAAGCGCCCGATTTTCAGATAGCGGAACTCACGTTGGCGGAAGCATTAACACAAAACGTCATCTATACGCTAACCGCAAATCCGGGAATATGCGACTGTGTTGGCAACAGCACGGAAAGTGAACAATCGTTCATCTTTGGGCTCCCGGAAGCGCCGACAGCAGGCGACATCATCATCAACGAAGTGCTTTCCAATCCATTCGGGGAAACCGATGCTGACTTTATCGAAGTTTACAACCGGTCGGACAAACTTATCGACCTTGGCCACTTATATGTCGGGACCGGTAACGGCAGTACCGCAGACAATGTCGTCAGGTTAGTGCCCAGCGGATATCAACTTTTTCCATATCAGCTGGCGGCCATCTGCAAGAATCGGGCGACAACGATTGAACAATATGCCTCTGCCATTTCCACCGCACTGGTCGAAAACGATGTGCTGCCTGCACTACCCAACGATGGAGCCACTATACATATTCTTGATTTGCAATATAACAAGATAGAGCAGTTTTGTTATGACAAAGCCATGCACTTCGCAATGCTCACCAGCACTGACGGTGTTTCATTGGAACGCATACACTATGCCGGATTGACGCAAGACGCGAGCAATTGGACTTCGGCTGCTGAAGGTGTGGGTTGGGCAACGCCCGGTGCAGTCAATTCACACGCAACGGAAACCGCAGCCGCCACCGAAACGGTCGAAGTCATCCCAGACATCATCTCTCCGGATGGTGATGGCTTCAACGACTTTGCTGAAATCCACTGTCATTTTGAGGAAAGTGAAATCCGGGCAACTATCGACATTTACAACAGTCAGGGGCAGCGCATCCGCCAAATCACTGGAAATCAAGTTTGTGGCTTAGATGAACACTTTCGCTGGGACGGGCTTACCGACGATAACAGAGATGCTTTGAACGACATATACATTGCTGTCATTCAATTATGGAACACTCAAGGCAAACACAAAATATTCCGACGCCCGATTGCCGTTGTGAGAAAAGAATAAAAATATATAATATTAGTCGGATTTTTCAGAAAAAACGTGTAATTTTGCAGCCAATTTTGCAGTTATGTTTACAAAGTCACAAAAAGAAGAATCTAAGGCACCTCGCAAACCATGGCAGCGCCGTCTGATTTTTTACGGAATCGCCCTTTTTGGAGCGATCGTTTACATTTTTGTTCTTTCCGACAGCAACTATAACAGACACCACAAACTCAACAATAAGATTGAAGAATACGAAGCAGAAATTGCAAAACAACAGAAGAATTTGGACAATCAATGTTCATATAAAAACCTACAGAAAGATCCGAAACTCAAAGAACGCTATCGTCGGGAAGTGTTGAATATGAAGAAGAACGACGAAGATGTTTTCATCATCAAATAATGAAAATTCTAATTATCAATGGTGTGAATTTAAGTGCACTGGGCACACGAGAAGTGAACGTTTATGGAAACATTCGCTTCGAAGACTATTTAGACGAGTTACGTCGTCGGTATAGCGGGCACACCATTGACTACATACAGAGCGACCGCATGGAAGACATCGTCGCCCACATTCTCAATTCACAAAACTACGACGGAATCATTCTCAATCCCGGCGCATATACTCACACGGCCATTGTACTCGCTGACGCCGTTAAGTCCGTAACTACTCCCGTGGTGGAAGTCCACATCTCCAACCTGTTCGCCCGAGAACAGTATCGCCGCCACTCACAACTTTCAGGTTGCTGCAGCGGTTTTATTGCCGGCTTCGGCCTTCAGGGTTATTCGCTTGCTATAGCACATTTTATTCAGAATTAAACTTGATATCAGAACAACCGTCTATTAAAACATTTGGACAAAAAATTAAAAAAATATTCATCATGAAAAAAGTTATCATTTTGACAGTCATCGCATTATTTGTTGCTTTTAATGCGAATGCACAGAGCACCACCGATAACGGCAAACACAAAGGTGCCACAAAAACCGAAAACACCGATAACGGCAAACACAATGGCGCTGCAAAGGCTGATGCCGCAAAAGGCAGCAACAACGGAAAGAAGGCAAAAGTTGCTGAAATCTCCTTTGAATCATTGGAATATGATTACGGCAATATTTACAAAGGCGACAATGGCGAATGCCAGTTCAAGTTCAAAAACACGGGCAAGGCTCCATTAACCATTACGAATTGCCGTGCATCCTGCGGTTGCACTGTTCCCGCATGGCCTAAAGACCCGATTGCCCCCGGAAAAACCGCTGTCATCAAAGTAAAATACGACACCAATCGTCTAGGCACCATCAACAAATCCATCACGGTTTCCTCAGACGCCATCAACAACAGCGTAGTTTTGCACATTAAAGGCTACATCAGCGAAAAACCGGCAGAATCCGTTCCGGCCCAGCAGGCCCCGATGATGAAAGCCAACTAATAAACCATCCAACCGTTAACTTCTAAAACTACCGTTATGAAAAAGGCATTATTTATCATCGCAACCATTCTCTTCTGCTGCGGCCTCACGACCGTTAATGCCCAAGAGAAAAAGAACATCACGGGCGCGGAAATCTCTTTTGCAAAAAAAACCATTGACTACGGCACTTTGCATGTCGGTGACGTCAAAGTCGTTGAAATGGTTTACACCAATGTCGGCAAAAAGCCCCTCATTCTTGACAATGTAACGACGAACTGCGACTGCACCAAGGTTGACTGGTCGAAAAAGCCCGTTATGCCTGGCAAGACCGGTGTCATCAAAGTTACATATACTGCTAAAAACACCGGTTTGATCAGCAAATGGATAACCGTGATGTCGAATGCAGAAACCGACCGCGTGGTATTGCGAACCAGCGGAGAGGTAAAATAGAGCAACTTGCTCAACACTACAAAAACACTACAACTACGAATAACTACTAACTGCTAACTATATTGGGGTCGTTTGGTTTTGACAGCATGTATGTGGATTTGTAAGCACGTCGGAGGTTTGAGAGACGGTTCCGTTAAAAACTAACTCTCCCAGCCAATAAATGGCAACAACTATGCATTCGCCGCTTAATTGCAGCGAATCTCGGAGCACAGACAAGGTCTGTAGCACTGGGTGCTTCCCCGGAAGCCTCGCCATCTGGCGTCCGGTCAGAAGTATCATAAAGAGGTGGATAGCGAGCGCGGGCTTCGACGCGTAAGCGAAAATTCAGAAGATAAGCGCTGGGTCGGTTGGTCCCGTACCTGCCAAGCGCCGACAATCAAACGGAGACTAAACGTGTAGAAAGCATCTTCGCAGCAAGTTTGGACGAGGGTTCGACTCCCTCCGGCTCCACAAAAGAATCTAATTTGCACCATAGGTGCAACGAACAAAACATATACGTTTATGAAAGATATTTTTGAAAGAATCAATGAGTCCTCTGGCGGCCCGATTGGTCAGTACCGCGAAAAAATCGACGGTTATTTCGCATTTCCGAAATTGGAAGGCGAACTCGGTCCTCACATGAGATTCAACGGCAAAGAAGTGCTTTGCTGGAGTTTGAACAACTACTTAGGTTTGGCCAACCACCCCGAAATCCGCAGAGTGGATGCCGAAGCCGCAGCCCGATGGGGTATGGCCTACCCGATGGGCAGCCGTATGATGACCGGTCAGACCGCGCTCCACGAAAAACTGGAAAGAGAACTCGCTGACTTCGAAAAGAAAGAAGCCGCTTTTGAGTTCAACTTCGGTTATCAAGGCATCTTTTCGACCATTGATTCTCTCGTCAACCGCCACGACGTAATCGTATATGACGCCGAAGCTCACGCCTGCCTGCTTGACGGTATGCGTTTGCACATCGGAACACGTATCAAATTCAAACACAACGACATTGTTGACTGCGAAAAGGTAATGGCCAAGGCCTGCGCACTCGCAGAAAAGCAGGGCGGCGGCGTGTTGTTGATTACCGAAGGCGTTTTCGGTATGACCGGAGCGCTCGGTATTCTTGACAAGATTGCTGCTTTGAAAAAGAAGTATCCTTTCCGCATCCTTATTGACGATGCCCACGGTTTTGGCGTTATGGGACCGAACGGGCGCGGAACATCCGAGCACTTCGGTGTTATGGATGACATCGACATCTACATTGGTGCTTACGCAAAATCCATGGCCACCATTGGTGGTTTTGTCGCCACACAGAAGTCTATCGTCAACTATTTGCGTTACAACATGCGTTCGCAGATGTATGCGAAATCGCTGCCGATGCCGATTGTGGAAGGATGCCTGAAGCGTCTGGAAATCATCCGCAGCGCCGAAGGCGACGCACTGCGTGCCCACCTTTGGGAAGTCACCCGATACTTGCAGAAAGGTTTCCGCGACCTCGGATACGAAATCGGGCCCGCCGAAGCGTGCGTTACCCCGGTACACCTCTATTGCGGCATCAACCAGGCATCGAACATCGCGATGGATTTGAGAGAGAACTACAACATCTTCTGTTCCATCGTCATGTACCCGGTCATTCCTCCGGGAATGTTGATTTTCCGTATCATTCCGACGGCGGCACACAGCATCGAAGATGTGGATCGCACATTGGCCGCATTCCGCGACATCAAGGAGAAACTGGCACAAGGCGCCTACGACAAGGACATCCCCGATATGGCACTCATTAAATAATTCAACTTTCGCATGCCGGTTTTTTGTTGTGATTGAGCCGCTGGATAAGACTTGGGACGAAAGACATAGAACTTGGGACCTTCTTACTTAAAACGTAAATCACAAGTCAATTGAAATCCATTGGGAACTTGCAAAATTTGAATTAAAAATTGTATTAGAAATCATAAAGAAGCGTCGGAATCCCGGCGCTTTTTTAGTTAGAAGTGACTTTTTCTGATTTGGATTGACACTTTTTGAACAATTTGCTCACATTTGATGACTTCTAAGACCGTTTTGCCGGCGACTATAGGCGAGCCATAACGATAAGCGAAGCGGAGAGGATGCAGAGCAGAAGTTCGGCGGGAATGGCAAAACCGCGTGAAGGAATAAAGGCGACAATGTAGCACGTTGCCGGAATCAAAAGATAAGTCAAGGAAAACGGGAACGGGAGATTGCTTGTCAGGAGCATCAGTATGCCAAAAACGAAGAGTACACAAAGGAACAAGAAACGCTGCCGAAGAAGTATTAATTTACTGTCGTACTGCACTTTAAGTCGTACCATGACGTAGAACGAAAATAGTGCAAACAGTGCAATGGCTATAAACGCATAAACTGAAAAATAAGTTTGTGTAAAGATGGGAAAAGAGCAATGAAGATGGGAAAAGGAGTTCCACAATTCGATCAGGGTGCCGCGGAAAAAGTGAGCAGAAAAGAGGTAGATATAGACCAGAATCACGCCGCAGATGGCGGTCAACACGGACTTGATTTTTTCTAACCGGTTGACAAACAACATAATAACATAAAACAGAAGTAGTAATGCCGCTGCGATATCAAACAGGGAGTTCAGTCCGATGATAATGCCAGAAATCAGCGTAGTTGTAGGAGCTGACTTTCCCTGAAAGTCGCCATTGAGATTCAGTACGAGCAGGATCGCGAGATTGGTAATCGAAGCTGAGGACAGAGGTTGGAAGATGCCCATAGCCAATAAAAGGGCAAAGAGGAGCGAGCTGGGCAGAATACTTTCTTCCTCCAAAAAGCCGCTCATGCTTACGTATCTGAAGAGCAGCCACATTTGCAAAAGGAGCGATAGTAAGAGGAAGATTTTGAGCAAGAGGGGGTGGCTGACGGCCGCAGAAGCGAGGGCCGCAGCGCAAGGCAAACAGCCATCTAAATATGTTGTTTCCAATGAGTTAAAGAATATCTGAACGCCACACAGCACCAATACGGCGACGAGGGCAAAAATCTGCAAGAGGTAGTTTTTTTTGAGGAGGTAAAACATATTTCGATTTTTGAATTGCAAACATACAGATTTTTTTTATAAAAACCATAAAAAAACGCTGCTATAATTTGAAAATTTAGTATTTTTGCCGTCAGTTTTTTTCAGACTTCGGAAAAGTATAAAAACAAGGAAATAAAACACATCGTATGAAAAGTAAAATCGCATTAACTTCCTTTTTAGGCGTATTGGTCGTCGTTCTTTTGTTCTTAAATGTTCGCGCCATTCTCCGTCCCTCAAAATATCAGGAAGTTTATAATGAACGTTGCGAGCTCAACGAAAATCGTTTAACGGCAATCACTTTGCTACAGGAACTGTTCCATGAACGCAATCACTACTATGCTTCCAGCATTGATACGTTGATTGATTTCTACGAACACGGCGAACTGATTTCCATCAACTCCAAAGACAACCCGCCGAAAGACAGTGTCAACGATGAAAAATTCATGGAGAAGTTCATGAATATGACGATGAAGCAGCGCGAAGAGAGCGGTTATGTTGTTTTTGACACCACCCGTACCACGGTGAAAGTCAGAATGGAAAGCGAATTGGCAGAAAAGAATGCCAAGAAAGACGGCAACCTGATTACGATGAAGGATTTCTACAAGATTCCCTACACCAATCAGAGATATGAAATTGTCACTCCGGCATCAGACAGCATCACCACCAAATTTGCCATTTACGTTCCGGTAAACACCTTGATGGCCAACTTCGAGAAGTCTGTTCCGAGTTCAATCTTCGGCAAAATGATTTACGGCGGCATGGCTGACGTTTACAATCCGGCCATTAAAGAGAAGAATCTCAAAGACACACGTGAAATTAAAAACTTCACTGGTTTGCAGTTAGGCGATACTATCGTCAATTCACTTGAAATCACTCCGTATGACAAATAAGTTTCCGTATCAGGCAGTTCATTACAGTCCTGCAGGTTTCATCCTGCTGAAAAGTCAGCCGACGGGAAATTTAGTTTGTGAAAGTTATAAAAGCGCCTCACTTCCAACCTTACAACGGGAGTGCGGCGTTTTCTTTGATACCCCGGCCGAAAGCACTTTGGTGACTGTCAACTTCACGCCTCCCCTTTTGGTGCCGAAAGCCATCTACCAACCGCCGGCGGCGCAATACCTTCGTTTGCAGTCTGAAATCGCCGACAACGATGAGATTTTCCAAGACGACCTTGGCGAATATGTAGCGTTGTATGCCATTCCGTTGGCGAAAACGCTCCCCATCAAAACCATGTTGCCGGCTCCGACATTCCAGCACACGGCCACGCGCCTGTACCACTATTTGGCACAATATTCAACGGAGCAGCCCAACAAACTCCTATTGCATATCAGCGGCAACAAGATGGGATTTATTTTGATAAAAAACGACAAATTATTCATTATCAACGAATTGCCGTTTACCTGTCCGGAGGATGTACTGTACCACACGCTCAACATTTTGCTACAGCAAGAGGCACGTCGCGAAGAGAGCGCTATTTTATTGAGCGGAGCATCTGGCGATGTTCAGAAGTGCGGCAAACTGCTTGCTCGCTACCTGAAGCATGTCAAGATGGCCGGCGCTGAACTCACGCACTCCGTCATCAACCTCAAATCACAACCGACAGAGCTTCACACCTGTCTGCAACTCATTGAAATACAATAGCTATGCGTATTATTGCTGGAAAAAACAAAGGCAGAAAGATTGTTGCGCCCGCTACTTTGCCAGTGCGTCCCACGACGGATTTGGGCAAAGAGAGTCTGTTTAATATCCTGAACAACTACTTTTTCTTTGACGCTGTAACCGTCATCGACCTATTTGCCGGCACGGGCAACATCAGTTTGGAGTTTGCCTCCCGCGGGGCCGTCTCCGTCACCTCGGTAGATGAGTTTCCCGGTTGCGTTGATTTCATCAAAAAGACGGCAGCCCAACTGCAATACAACAACTTAACGGCAATCAAAGCTGACGCATTCCAATATTTGGAACACCTCCGCCAACCCGTCGATATCATCTTTGCAGATCCGCCATACAACATGGAAGGCATTGAGCGACTGCCCGAAATCGTCTTCGAACGCAACCTGCTCAAACCCGACGGCTGGCTCATCATTGAACACAGCAAAGTACACGATTTCTCTCAACACCCGAATTTCTACCAACACCGGAAATACGGGAAATTGAACTTCACTTTTCTCGTCAATATGACGGAATAGTTGATAACCAGTAATTTATCTATTCTTTACCACCTTTTGCGAAGCGATTTTCACTCCGTCGGAAAAGAGTTGCACCAAATACAAGCCATCTGCAAACGCAGAAAGGTCAATGGCGGTGGTGGATTCAGTAATATTATTTACAACCAATAATTTGCCATAAACGTCATAAACACGACACTCCGTATTCGGAAGCTGGCATTCAACCAGAACCGTACCATGTGTAGGATTCGGATAGATGGCGACGGAAGAGGCATTGTTTTCGCTCACGCTGTTAGTGCCTTCGTAATCGAAAGCGAAGCCGCCGGCATTGGTAAATTCGTCGGTTTCAAAAACGAAATAAAGTTCGCGTTGCACAAAGAAAATCGTAGTATCGGGCATCGTACCCGTATAGGTTGCCAGCCAATTGGCTTCAGTGGGAGTTTTGTAGAAAACATGCAGAAAATCATGTCCTTCTTCCAAATCAAATTCCGTAAAATGCAGATTTACAGACGGAAATCCAGTTGCCTTAATTTTGAAAGTGCAATAAGTCAGCGATTCATAATCTTCGGCGCCGCTGCCGTCTTCCACGTGACCTGTGGCGGTGTTTGAGTAGGAGTATGTCTCACAGAAAGGAGTAAGCACGGTTTGATAGCTGGCACGAAAACCGGCAAGCGCAGAATCATCATCGGTGGTGAAATGAAGGGTGATTTGATCGCAAGACCACAGCAGTACGGTACTGCCGCTGTCGGCGGTAATTAGCCGTGTGTTATCACCGCCCGTAACCAACAAAGTATCCCCGACAGCGATTTCGTAATCCAAATTCAAACGAATAGAGCTGAAGTGTTCGGCTTCGGGAGCAATAATCCAAGTATAGTTCATATTGGCAGCATAATCGGCATGGGGCAGACTGCCATCGGTGAAGGAACCAGCAATGGAAGTAAACGTCGTCGTCCCGGTAATTTGCTGTGTATTAGGATATTCATAAAGAGTTGTATCCGGATAGGCATTGGCTACGATTTCCTGCAAAAGGTTAAAGTGGTAGCCCGAGACATTGAGCGCATCGGTATAGAAATAGCCGTCTGCCTCGCCATTCCAACCGAAATTGAAATGGAAGTAGTAACTGCTATCCATAGTGCGATAGCCATCGCAAACGAAACCGTGACCATCGATGTCGGGCACGCTCCAACCGGCATAATAGAGTGGGATATGGCGGTCGAGGTGAGCGGCGACGAGACTATCCCAATTCATATCGGTGGAATCTCTAAAGATGGAGCGTGTTTCGGGGGAGAATTTGAAATGCTCACGCAGCACGCGGCCAGCGCTGTGATTGTAAACGCCCGAAGCCTCCGGTCCATAAACCATATCCATGCCCACACCGCAATCGGCAATGAGACGGGAAATGGCGGGATTGATTGTCGTAGGTTCATCGCACATCGCCGAATAGTCGTAAACTGCTGTCTCATAATTTACTGACAATTCGCCATAGGTATCATGAGTATAGGTGTAAGTGCCGACGCCGCTGGTGGGAAAACGGAAATAATACAGAATCTGGCCGATAGCCGTAGCGACACAACCCGTAACGCAGCGACCGTTTTTGCCGGCATAATCGCGTGGACAATAGTAGTTATACGGTTCGCCCTGTCCCCAATGCGACTGCACGAGTGGAGCGACGGAGCTGCCGTCGCGCAACGTACCGCGCTGATTCAAAAGGCGTTCCCAAGACGGTTGGATGTCTGCTTCGTGGCAAGCCTGCGTTTTCAGTTCTGCAATTTGGGCAGCGTAACTGTCGAGCCACATCTTGACGGGCGGAATCACCTCATCATCGTTGTAAGGCTGGGCATCCGAAAAAGCGAGAATCGGAAGCGTGCGCTTGTCGCCGGAAACCACCACAAAACCGTTGTCGGAATTAAAAATATAGAGCAGGTTCTCATTGCCCTGACGAACGGTTTTAGCACAAGATGTCACGTTTTTCTGATGATTCTGACCAAAAGCGGCGGCAACGGTACGAGCTTCTTCCAATGTTACATTCTGTGCCTGAAGTGCAAAAAGTGAAGCAAAAATTACCAAAAGACAAAAAAATCTTTGTAGTGTTTTCATAAAAAAATGATTTTCTAATCGTTGAAATTATGTTTTGCAAAAATATAAAAAATACAGAATTTGCATCCGGATTTCTCTTTTTTAAATCGTACTTTTGCAATTTAAAATCTCATCAATAATAACGCCATGAGAGAAAAGATATCCAGCAAATTAAATCTTTTTAACACACTGACAGAGCAGCAGATGTGGATACTCTGTCTATACACATACAGTGGGGATGGATTACGGGACGCGGAATTTTCCGCTGTGGCCAAAAGCGAGCGCATGCCATTGATGACGCTACGCAACTATGCAAAAACGCTTCGCGAACTCAACCTGCTGATTTCCAAATACGATTTTTACGGCGAGCGCATTCTGACGGTGGCACCGCAACATTTCTTTCTATTTTCATTCGCATTGAGAAACGGATATCCGGAATGGGAAAGCGCATTCGAAAAGCAGCTGCCCGCCTGCCTGAACAACCCTTTGCGACTTGCCGCACAATTTGTCCTCGGGCAAGGTTACAATCCGTTGGAAAACAATCCAGCGCCTTTGAAACCCGAAAATCATGGCGATGATATGCTCGCCAAACTAAAGATTCATGCGAAATGGCAACGCAACGACTACAGCGCATACCTGCTTCCCCACTTGTCGGAGCCGGAATTCAAACCGCTGTTTACGACTTTTGAGCCGGCAAAGATATTGGATCTCGTACGCACTGAAATGATGCGTTTTTTGACAAATGATGCGGCTGACGTCCACCTTTTTGATAAATATCACGACTTTTTAGCAGAATATGTGCATACGGAAAATCCGAAAGTGTCGATTTTTGAAAGAAACACCGTGCAGGACATGATTGACGCGCATCGCTTTTTTTACGATGCTGAGCCTCCGCAATGGCACAACAACACACCGACATTTTGGAAAAACGCAGTGGCGGGAATACAAACGCTGTACGACGGCAATGCCAAAACAGCGAACAAGTTTTTTGCTGACGCGCTGAAAATCAGCAATGAAGATGCGATGGAGAAGGCGGTGTTTTCGCATCCGCTGCTTGACTTCTACCTGTTGGCCGCCTATTTTCAAGAAAGAACGGCCAAAGGCACGGAACGTATCCGGCAACTGCTGAAAAAGAACGTTTTTACCGAAAAATCGCACTTTTTACACACCGCCCTTGCAAAACACATCGCTTTAGGCGAACCGTGCGAATCTTTTCAAGCGCAACTACAACAGTCGTGCGAAGAAAGTTGCAACCCGCTGACCCAGACTCTTTTCGCGCTCTGCGCACATCATTTTAAGATTAAAAAGACGATGGGTGAATCCATCTTGGGCAGTTATTGGGGACGTGTGCCGAACCACGCTCTGTTGCGTTACGAATTTAGTAACTATTTGAAAATTAGCGATAAAAAAACATTATCACAAAAATTCAGCACACCTCCGCTCATTTCGTTCTTTCAACTGAAACAGCAGTGGGAAATCGCCATCAACGACGTGCTGCAATGGTCGGCACAAACGGAGGAAACAGAAATTTCGGAGGAAAAGGAGAGTCGTATCGCATACGTGATTATGGCTGACGGAAGTGTGGAAGTGCGTGAACAAAAACGGATGAAAAGCGGGGCATGGAGTACTGGCAACAGAGTGAATATGAGCGACTTCGCACGTTGTGCCATCACCAGCATGGAAGAAGCCGACCGCCGAGTGGCCAACTGCTATCGCCCAAGCATCGGGATTTTAACCCTGAGAGAAACTTTGCCGTTTCTGGCCGACAGCAACCGCGTCTTTTTCGATGGCCATGACGGACTGGAAAGTGTAACCATTGACGCAGAAAAACCCGTTATCCTACTGGAAAAAAGCGCTTTGGGGTATGAAGTAACGACCAATCTGCCGACACGATGTCACGGGGAGCATGGTGATTTATTTGCCGTAAAAAAACTAAATGACAATCACTTCGCAGTTTATTCACCGACGGAGTTCGAACGCAAGACCATCGGCAGACTAACGCAGCTTCACTATTTCCCGTCGGCTGCCCAAACGGAAGTGACGGAATTTTTGAAGAAGATTTCGCCACAAATCGAAATTCATTCCGACCTACTGGAAGGAGGTTCTTCCTTAGCCATCAGAGAAGGAAGTAACATACTCATTATCAAAATTATACCAATTGATAAAGGTTACAGTATTTCGACACAGGCACAACCGTTAGCGGAAGGTCGCACCCGACTTTTCCCGGGCGAAGGCCGCGAAATAGTTTTCGATGAAGCCAACGGCGAACGCTATCAAGTGCATCGCAATATGGCCGCCGAGCTTCAAAATCTGACCGATCTTTCCGAATTTTGCGAAAAAGAGTTGGGAACTTATTTGGACCACGGCTGCGCCACCCTTGAATTGGGCGACCTGCTTTACATGTTGGAATTTGTAAAAGACAAACAGGAACAGTTTGCATTAGAGTGGCCAGAAGGTAAGAAACTGAAACTGACCGCCGTACTGCAGCCATCATCCGTGCAATTCGGCCTAAAGGCAAAAGAAAACTGGTTTGAAGTGGAAGGCAATGTGCAAATTGATGAAAATCAGGCAATGAAATCCGCGGAATTTTTGGGGTTAATGGGGAAAGGCATTGTAAATAAGCGCTTTATCCGTCTCAACGAAACCGACTATGTGGCGATGAGCGAATCCATCAGCAAATATATGAAGCGGTTGGAATCGCTTGTGCAGCAAGACCATAACAAGGCGAAGGTGTCATTTTGTCAGATTGGCGCATTAGCCGAGATCGTACAGAGTTCAAAAAAAGCCGTAAAGGGCGACAATGCGTTAAAGGCATTAGAGAAAAAGGTGGAAGACGCCACCAAGTTGGAGATTCCCATACCGACAGCATTGCAGGCTGAATTGCGTGATTATCAAGAAGAAGGATTCCGTTGGATGGCGCGTCTCGCTTACTGGGGTGCCGGTGCCTGCCTCGCCGACGACATGGGCCTCGGCAAAACCATCCAAACCATCACCTTTATGCTTCGCGAAGCGGAAAACGGCCCCGCGATGGTGGTCTGCCCCTCCTCCGTCGTATTCAACTGGGCCAACGAACTGCACCGTTTCGCCCCCACGCTAAAGGTCAAAATCCTCAACGAATCCGACGAACGCGCAGCACTGCTGTCGGAACTACAACCCTACGACGTGGTACTTTCAACCTACGGACTGCTTGTGCGAGAGAGAGATACAATTACGCAAATACCGTGGAATCTGGTTTGCCTTGACGAAGCGCACATCATCAAAAACAGAAACACCAAAATGTCGCAGGTGGCGATGAAGCTAAACGCCAGCCACCGCATCATCCTCACGGGCACACCGCTGCAAAACAACCTTGCTGAACTGTGGAACCTATTTCAGTTTCTCAATCCCGGGCTTTTGGGCAGTTACGACCATTTTGTGAAAAAATACATTTTGCCGATTGAGCAATCGCACAACAAAGAGCGCCAGATTCAGCTGCGCCGAATGATAACGCCGTTCCTTTTGCGCCGCACAAAGCGCGATGTCGTTGAAGAACTTCCAGAAAAAGAAGAGATTACGCGATACGTGGAATTCTCGAAAGAGGAATTGGCGACCTACGAGACCATGCGTATTTCGGCACAAAAAATCATCAATGGTGAGAAAAAGATGAGCATCAATGCGCTGGCGCAAATCACGAAACTACGCGAGGCAGCCTGTTCGCTGAAATTGGTGAATACGGAATGGAGCGCGCGTTCATCAAAGATGGCGGAATTTAAAACGCTGACGGAGAGCATTATCGCCGGCGGCAACCGCGTGCTGGTATTCAGCCAATTCACCTCTTTTTTGACAGAAGCGAAAAAGGTGGTAAGCGAAATCATTCCCGAAAAAGAGTGCATCTACTTGGACGGAAGTGTCAGCATGCAGCAACGTGCCACATTGGTACATGACTTCCAAAACGGAAAGGGCAAAGTATTTCTCATCAGCTTGAAAGCCGGCGGTGTCGGGCTCAACCTGACTGGCGCTAACTACGTCATCCATTTGGATCCGTGGTGGAATCCGGCAATTGAGCAGCAGGCCACCGACCGCGCGTACCGCATTGGGCAAGAACAGAATGTAACTGTATATCACCTTATTACAAAAAATTCGATAGAAGAAAAAATCATCCGTCTGCATAAAACCAAACGCGATTTGGCGGATGCGCTCCTCTCCGACATCGACGTTACTCGCTCCATGTCACTCGACGACCTGAAATTCCTTGTGGAAGCGGAGATGAGTTAGAAGTTATGAGTTGCTGCGAAACAACGGCGTATTTCCCCTATTAAAATTATTTGTATATTTGCAACGTTTTTGAAAATCACTTTATTTAATAACTTAAATTTTTAATTATGAAACAGTTAAGCAGATTGTTCATTGCCGCTTTGGCATTGATGTTTGTGTTCGCATCCTGCGAAAAAGAGGGTGTCTTCAATCCCAAGAAGAAGATTTCCGAAATTTACAAATCTTCATCTTACTCCTATGATGGCGAAACGTATAACACGCCTAAATACTTGTCTGAACGCTGGAACTGGGATGGAAAAATTCTGAAAAGCGTTGATTACTACGACAATGATGGCAGCTTAGACTATTCTGAAACTTACACTTACGACAAGAATCGTTTGACTAAAGTTTCTTGGGGTTCTACAAGTTACTATGAACTAGTATATGACAAAAACAAATTGTCTTCCATCAACTACTATTATTCCGGTACTTTGAGCGAAACTCTGAAAGCCAAACACGACGGCTCCAAAATCGTCGGTTTCGAATATACCGGTTATGATGCCAAAGGTGCGATGGCAAGTGTTCCTGCATCTGCTTTCCGCTTTATTCTGCCCGCTGCCAATGTAGAAGACATCGCCAAAGCCTTTGCAAAAATCAGCGAAAAAGCCGTCACCAAAGATATTGAAACCTACAACATCGATTTCGTATGGGATGGTAACAACATTTCAGAGGTTAAATACACTGAGGGTGCATACACCTATTCCATTGAATATGAATATGATAGCAAAATCAATCCGTTCTATGGTCTGTTTGACATCAGCGAAATCGACGTCACGACTATTATGTCTAAGAACAACATTACCAAGTTTATGGAAATCGAGGATGGCGAAATCTACATAGAAAATTTCGAATACGAATACGACGGCAACGTTCCTGTTAAGAGAATTAACAGATATTCAAGCGAAGGTTATTCATCCGTTTCAATCACAGAATACGAATACAAATAACAGATTCTGTAATATCGGATAATGACAACGGCGGCATGGCTTCGTGCGATGCCGCCGTTACTGTTTTGTCTCGTAGGAAGCTTATTGGAATTGTGGCAGACAGTTGTATCACTTAAAATATCTTCTGCCACTCAAGCTCTCCAATTCTTTCATTCAAACTTTTCAATTTTTTTTCAAAAACTTTCGTTTTCGGCACCTTTTGTCATTTCATGACGGGAATCGGCATTTTTCTGGAAGTCGGCTTCCGCAAAAAATGCAGTTTCCGCACCAAAAGATGCAATTTCTTGTAACTTACTGTATGCCAATATCTTGCATAGTCGTTTTAAAAATAAA
>JAKSMF010000070.1 GCA_024400775.1 Bacteroidales bacterium
TGAACTCACGGTCAAGGCGTTCCTGCACGATTTCCATGTGCAGCAGACCGAGGAAGCCGCAGCGGAAGCCGAAGCCCAGGGCTGCGGAAGATTCAGGGACAAAGGTGAGGGAGGCGTCGTTAAGTTGGAGTTTTTCCAACGAAGCGCGCAGTTCTTCGTATTGGTCGGCATCGGTCGGATAGACGCCGGCGAAGAGCATGGGCTTCACCTCTTGGAAGCCCGCCACCGCCTTGTCGCACGGGCGTTCGACGTGGGTGACAGTATCACCGACGCGCACCTCGCGGGAGGTTTTGATACCGGAAATAATATAGCCGACGTCGCCGGCACGCATCACCTGACGCGGCTCCTGGTTCAGACGCAGCACGCCGATTTCATCAGCGTTGTACTCTTTGCCGGTAGATATAAACTTCAGCAGATCGTTGGTGTGCATGGTACCATTGAAAATGCGGAAGTAAGAGATGATGCCACGGTAGGAGTTGAAGACGGAGTCGAAAATCAGTGCCTGCAGCGGGGCATCCGGGTCACCTTTCGGCGCGGGGATGCGCTCAATGATGGCGGCGAGAAGTTCTTCCACGCCCAAGCCGGTTTTGCCGCTGGTTTCAATGATGTCGCTTTCGTCGCAACCAATCAAGTCGATAATCTGATCCTTGACTTCGGCAGGCATAGCGGCAGGCATGTCCATCTTGTTCAGTACCGGAATGATTTCCAAGTCGTTATCAATGGCAAGATAGAGGTTTGAAATCGTTTGAGCCTGCACTCCCTGGGTGGCATCGACCAACAGCAGCGCGCCTTCGCAGGCGGCGATGGAGCGGGAGACTTCGTAGGAGAAGTCCACGTGGCCGGGGGTGTCAATGAGGTTCAAAACATATTTTTCGCCTTTGTAGGTGTAATCCATCTGGATGGCGTGGCTCTTGATGGTGATGCCGCGTTCGCGTTCCAGCGCCATGTCGTCGAGGACCTGGTCTTGAAATTCGCGTTCGTTCACTGTGCCGGTAAATTGCAACATTCTGTCGGCCAAGGTGCTTTTGCCGTGGTCGATATGTGCTATAATGCAGAAGTTTCGGATATTTTTCATAAGGCTGCAAAAATACAACATAATTGGCAAATGGAAATAAAGGGAGGAAATAATTTTTTTGAATGCAAACTTTTTAATTAAAAGTTAGAATTACACCAACGAAGGGGGAATGGATTTCAGAATCAACCTTCCCTGACAAAAAAACGACTGGTAATTCTTCTTTCCCGATTTCAATTCACATCTTACAGTATTTGTTTTGATTTTTTCAAAATGGGGAATATATCTCAAAAAAATTGTGTAAGTTTGCAGCCGCTTATTTTGAAAATTCAAAAAATTAATAACAAATAAAAACAAAGACTATGGACAAAACTGAAATTCGTCAGACCATTGCCAAGAGAGCTGCGAAAGAGCTCCATGATGGCGACATCGTCAACCTCGGTATCGGTATTCCGACCATGATTCCTAACTATCTGCCCGAAGGCGTAACCGTAACTCTGCAAACGGAGAACGGCATGGTGGGTATGGGTCCCACTCCGGAAGAGGGCAAAGAAGATCCCGAATTGGTGAACGCCGGTGGCGGTTACATCACCGCAGTTCCGGGTGCAGCTTCTTTCAGCTCAGCTACCTCTTTCGGCATCATCCGCGGCGGTCACGTCGATGCCACCATCCTCGGCGCTATGCAGGTGGATGTCAATGGCGACTTGGCCAACTGGATGATTCCTGGCAAACTGACCCCCGGCATGGGCGGCGCCATGGACCTCATCGTCGGCGCTAAAAAGGTGATCCTCGCTATGGAACACACTCAGAAAGGCAACCCGAAAATCTTAAAGAAATGCAACCTTCCGCTTACCGCCAAGGGCCAGGTCAACCTCATCATTACCGAAATGGGCGTGATGGAAATTACTCCCAAAGGCATCGTCCTCAAGGAAATCCATCCCGAATTCACCGTTGAAGACGTTAAGGCCGCTACCGAAGCCGAACTCATCATCGCCGACGATTTGAAACCGATGGATCTTTAATTAGTGACCAGTTAGCAGTTAGTAGTGACCAGTTAGTAGTGACCAGTTAGTGGTTAAATTGATAACTCCTAACTTTTAGCTCCTAACTCACAACTTCTAACTCCTAACTCCTAACTTCTAACTATTATGTATAATTTCTTGAAAGTTTCTACGGAAAACGCAGTCTGTACGTTGACTATTTCCGCGCCGAAGTCACTGAATGCTCTCAATTCCAACATATTAAAGGAGTTAGGTGACTTCATTGATCATATTGACGAAAGCATTCGCGTGCTGATTATCACCGGTGATGGAGAGAAGTCGTTTGTGGCGGGTGCCGACATTTCGGAGATGCAGAACTTGAACGCCGAAGAGGGCGAGACCTTTGGTCGCCTGGGCGCGCAGGTATTCCGCAAAATCGAAGTCCTCGGCATTCCGGTCATTGCCGCTGTCAACGGTTTCGCCTTGGGAGGCGGCTGTGAGCTGGCGATGGCGTGCGACATTCGCATCTGCTCCGAAAACGCCAAATTCGGTCAGCCCGAAGTCGGTTTGGGCATCATTCCCGGCTTCTCCGGCACCTATCGCCTGGCCAAATTAGTTGGCATGGGCTATGCGAAAGAGATGATTTACACCGGCAAAGCCATCCGTGCGGACGAAGCGCTGCGTATCGGGCTGGTGAACGCGGTTTACCCGCAAGCCGAACTGCTGGGAGCTGCCAACAAGATGGCTGCCAAGATCTGTGCGATGGCGCCCATTGCCATCAAATACGCCAAAGAGTGCATCAATGCAGAATACGACCTCGCCGCCGATGACGCAATCGCTTACGAAAACAAGGTCTTCGGAAAGTGTTTCGCCACCAACGACCAGAAAGAGGGCATGACCGCATTCCTCACCAAACGCGAAGCGCAATTCAAAAACAATTAAAATCAACCTTATAAAAATTACAATATCATGAAAATCTGTGTTATTGGAACCGGAACCATGGCTAAAGGCATCGTCAAAGCTTTTGCTGCCAAGATGCCCGTCGTTATGAAAAGTAGAACCCAAGCCAGCTTGGACAAAGCAATGGCTTCCTTCGCCAAAGGTTATGGCAAATTAGTGGAAAAAGGCAAAATGACCCAAGAGGGCGTTGACGCCATCATGAAAAACATCACCACTACCACCGACTACGCATCTTTCGCTGATGCCGACCTCGTTATCGAAGCCGCTGTAGAAGAGATGCAGTTGAAGAAAGACGTATTCATGGAATTGGACAAAATCTGCAAGCCCGAAACCATCTTCGCCACCAACTCATCATCACTCTCCATCACCGAAATCGCTGCCTGCACCAGCCGCCCGACTCAGTTCATCGGCATGCACTTCTTCAACCCCGCCGACAGAATGGCCCTGGTCGAAGTCATCAAAGGTCAGGTGACCTCCGACGACGTCTGCAAGCAAATCGTTGACTTGGCCACCACCATCGGCAAAACTCCCGTGTTGGTCAATGAAGCACCCGGCTTCGTCGTCAACCGCATTTTGATCCCCATGATTAACGAAGCAGTCGGCATTTTGGCTGACGGCATCGCAAGTGCAGAAGACATCGACAAATGTATGATGCTCGGCGCCAACCACCCGATGGGCCCGCTGGCATTGGCCGACCTCATCGGCAACGACGTCAACCTCGCCATCATGGAAGTTCTTTACAACGAATTCGGTGATCCGAAATATCGTCCTCATCCGTTGTTGCGCAAGATGGTCCGCGCTGGTCTCCTCGGAAGAAAGACCGGCGAAGGCTTCTACAAATACTAATAGAAAAGGGAGATTCACCAATCTCCCCTTTTTATTTCCCCCAAAGGGATGAAAATTTTCAGAATCACCATACAATCTTATAAAGATTAAAGATTCACGTTTCGCAAGAACTTTAAAAAGTTGTATTTTTGCGCTTTCAATTTCTGCCGTATTGACAGTGACCGTTTCATCCTAAATTCAATGGAAAACAACCAACAAAAGAAGAAAGCGAAAAGCACTTCAAAAAAGAAAAGTCCGGTACGTAAGTTTTTCAAGATACTGGGAATCATCATTTTAGCATTTTTTGTATTGAGCATTGTGAAGACGGTGCTCTTCCGTTGGGTGAATCCGCCCATCACTCCGCTGATGGTCATCCGCAAGGTACAGTACGGTGGGCCCATCGAATACGAATGGCGTGATTTGAAGGATATTTCTCCGAATATGGTGCAGTGTGCCGTTTCATCGGAAGACAATCGATTTTTGGGGCATCCTGGTTTTGACGGAGCGGCCATCAACCGTGCGATTGAGGAGCGCAAGACCCGCGGTCGCCGGCGTGGTGCCAGCACCATTTCGCAGCAGACGGCCAAGAACGTGTTTTTATGGCCCCGTTCCTCATGGGTGCGCAAGGGTTTTGAGGTCTATTACACCTTCCTCATCGAACAGATTTGGGGCAAGGAACGCATTATGGAGGTTTACCTGAATGTCATTGAGATGGGGCCTGGCATCTATGGTGCCGAAGCTGCTGCGCAGCACTACTACCACACCTCCGCTTCTCACCTCACCATGCGTCAGGCAGCGCTGATTACCGCCTGCTATCCCGACCCGCTGCATCGCAACCCGACGAAGGTGACGCGCTACCTCAATCGCCGCGCCGGACAGATCATCAAAAACAGTTACTGTATTGGCAAAGTGCGGTTCGACGACAAGACGTTGGAGGCCGCCCGCGAACGCTATAAGAACAGTGAAGCCAAGCGCAAAGAACGCAAAGAACGAGAAAAGGAGCGCCAAAGCAAACGAAAATAATTTTTTTGTATATTTGCACCCACGTTTTGATTGATTATTTATTTCAAAATTATTTTATAAACATTTAAAAAACAAACAATTATGAAGAAAGGTTTCATCCTCGCGGCCATCGTTGCCGTTGCTTTGTGTTCTCCGTTGAGAGCGCAAGACAAAGAAGAACAAGAGGACGAAGGTTACAAATTTACGGTAAGTAAAGAACTCCCCGTCACCTCTGTCAAAGACCAGAATCGTGCAGGTACCTGCTGGTGCTATTCAGGCCTTGGTTTTATCGAAGCCGAATTGCTCCGCATGGGCAAAGGCGAATACGATTTCTCTGAAATGTTCATCGTTTCCAACACTTACATCGACCGCGCCAAAGCAGCAGTCCGCACCCACGGCGACGTCTCCTTCTCACAGGGCGGTTCTTTCTACGATGTTATCTACGGTATGAAGACCTTCGGTCTCGTTCCGGAAGCCGAAATGCGTCCGGGTGCCGCCTACGGTGACACTTTGTCAGACCATACCGAACTCTCCGCCGTCAGCGAAGCCGTTGTCAAAGCCATCGCTACCGGTGACCACAAGAGCCTTCAAAGCGGCGAAAACGGACCGCTGTGGGAACAGGCCATCCGCAGCATCCACGAAGCTTATCTTGGAAAATGCCCCGAAAAATTCACCTACAACGGTGTTTCCTACACTCCGAAGTCATTCTACGAATCTCTCGGCCTCAATGCTGATGACTACATTTCACTGACTTCTTACACACACCACCCGTTCTACGAAAAATTCGTCCTTGAAATCCAAGACAACTGGCGTTGGGCACAGTGCTACAACCTCCCGTTGGATGAATTCATGCAGGTTTTCGACTATGCTATCGAAAACGGCTACCCGATTGCCTGGGGTTCCGACGTTAGCGAAAACGGCTTCAAAATCGGTGTCAGAAAAGGTTTCTGCGTTCTCCCCGAAACCAAATCCTCCGCTATCATCGGCAGCGATATGGCTCATTGGACAGGCATGAGCGCAAAGGAAATCCAAGATGAAGCAGCAAAACACCCGACTCCGCAGCGTCACGTCACCCAGGAAGAACGTCAGAAAGCATACGACAACTGGGAAACCACCGATGACCACGGCATGTTGATCTACGGCAAGGCCACCGACCAGATGGGTAATGAATATTATATGGTAAAGAACAGCTGGGGCGATTACGGCTCATATCACGGAATGTTCTACGCCAGCAAAGAATTCGTCCGCTACAAAACCATGAACATCGTGGTTCACAAAGACGGTATTCCGAAAGACATCAAGAAGAAACTCGGTATCAAATAATCCGAATTTCAATAATAAAAAAGCGGGAACTGGAAACGGCTCCCGCTTTTTTGTTGTTGTCAGATAAATATTTATAGAGATGAGAGATGAGAGATGAAAGATGAAAGATGAAAGTTTTATGAATTGAAAACTGAAAGGTGAAAATTGAAAATTATTTTCAGCCTTGATTTCTAATCAATTGTATCAGCGAAAAGGCTACATTAATTGCAAACAACCGATAATCAATGCAAATCCAAGCCGCGCAAGAGCCGTGCGGCGGGAACGGAGAAGTAGTGGGAAAGCACTGGCACTCTGCCACCGCCGCACGATCACCTCGGCCTGGAAGTAACCTACATCCACTGCTTCAAACCATTCTAACTCCTAACAAAAAAAGGCGCAACTTTCGCTGCGCCTTTTGACTGTATAAAAGGGATTCTTTATTTCTCGATACGGATACGTGCATCTACCGCGGTAACGCTCTTGGATGTGCCGAGCAGCGGGTTGAGGTCCATCTCCTTGATTTCGGGAGCGGCCTGTACCAGCGCGGAAACACGGGCCACCGTTTCGGCAAAAAGCTCTTCGTTGACAGGTTCTTGTCCACGAACGCCCTTCAGAATCTTGTAGCCGCGCAGCCCCTTCAGCAAATCCATAGCTTCTTGCTTGTTGACCGGTGCGAGCGCTGCCTTCACATCCTTCATCACCTCTACGAAAATACCGCCGAGGCCGAAGAGCACCTGATGACCGAACTTGTTGTCGTAGCTGGCACCAATAAATACTTCGGTACCATCCAACATCGGGTACATCTCCACTGCGTAGGTTTCGGGGATCTTGATGAGGCGGTTGTATTCGCGAATGACGGTCTCTTCGTTCTTCACGTTCAAAACGACGCCGCCGACATCGGATTTGTGCAGAGGTCCTACCACCTTCATCACCAACGGATAACCGACTTTGCGAGCGAAGGCCACGGCGTCGGCTTCGGTGTTGACTTCGATTTCCTGCTTGCGGCTGATGCCGGCTGCATCCAGCAAGTCGCGGATGTCGTCGAGACCAAGATAGCCGTTTTCGCATCTGTCAACCACTTTGCGGATGGCGGCGACGTCCACCTTCGGGAGTTCCGGATTCAGCGGCTGCGGTTTCGGCGTGTTGACAATTTTCGCCAGCGCGTTGCCGAATACGCACTCTTCCGGGAAGTTGATTCTGTGTTTGTTTTCGATGAAGTCGGCGATTTCGTCCTTCACATTGATGATGGAAGGCAGAATCGGGAAGATGGGCTTCTTGCAGGTCTTCATCTTCTCATCCAACACCTTGTAAACCTCGTAGTTGGAGAAGAGGCCCGGGGAACCGAAAATGACGGTCATCGCGTCGATTTCATCGAATCTGTTTTCGCAATAGTCGATGATGGTGCCGAGTTGTTCGGCAGTGCCGGTAGCCAAGAAGTCGATCGGGTTACCAACGGAGGAGCCGGGGAAAAGCTTGGTGAGCAGTTCTTCAGCGACAGGACCTTCCAAGTGGGGAACTTCAAGTCCGTTGTTGGAAAGCACGTCGGTGAGCATAACGGCAGGACCGCCGGCGTGGGTGATGACGGCGATACGTTTGCCCTTAACTTCGGGATGCATGAAGATGGCACAAACGGTGGTGAGTTCCTGACGGTTGTGGCAACGCACGATGCCGGCTTTACGGAAGAGTGCGTCAACAGCGACGTCGGAGGTGGCCATAGCGCCGGTATGTGAAGAGGCGGCACGGCTACCTGCCGCGGAACCACCCGACTTGATGGCGGCGATTTTGCAGCCCTTGTGAATCAACGAAGTGGCATGTTTGAGCAACTTTTTCGGGTTGCGTACATTCTCCATATAAAGCATGATAACGTGGGAACTCTTTTCCGGATCGAAAGTGTCGTCCAAGTGTTCCAAAACGTCTTCGATGCCCATCTGCGCGGAGTTACCGACAGCCCAAACGCTGTTGAAACTCAGACCGTTGGTCATACCGTACTCTTTGATAAAGACGGCGGTTGCGCCAGAACCGGTGATAAAATCGACGCCCTTGGAGCTGAGCGGCGGGACCGGTGTGTCAAAAGCACCGTTGTAGTTAGTGTTAAGGAAGCCCGTGCAGTTCGGTCCAATCAGGCTGCCGCCCACACTGTTGATGGTGTCAACGATGTGCTTTTCGTATTCGGCACCCTGTTTGTTTTCTTCTGAAAAACCAGCAGAAATAATGATGAAACCACGGGTGTTCTTTTCATGAACGAGCGTGTCAACCGTGGCAGGACAATATTTGGCGGCGATGGCCAAAATAGCGCAGTCCACTTCGGGAAGTTCTTCAACCTTGGCATAGCAGTGAATGCCCTGCACTTCCGTCTCTTTCGGGTTGACAGCATAAACCTTGCCCTTAAACGGACTGGTCAGCAAGTTTTTTAATAATTTGCCACCGGGTTTGTGCACGTCGTTTGATGCACCAACGATGACGATGCTCTGAGGATTTAATAACTTTTGATTAATCATAAAGGTATGTTGTTTTGTTGATTTTTCAAGGTTTGAAATGGGCTGCAAATATACGAATTTGTCAGCAATGGGAAAGCGAAAGGCAGTAATTATTTTTTCACGGCGGAGTAGGTTTTGTAACCACCGGCGAGGTTATAGACGTTTTCGAATCCCATCTGCGTAAGGATGCGGCAGGCGATGTAGCCACGCAGCCCGATGGCGCAGAAAATGACGATGGTGCTGTCTTCGGGGATGTCTTCCGCATATTCGCGCAACTCGTCGAGCGGGTAGTTCTCGGCCCCCTCGATGGTGCCCGCGCGGTTTTCGAGCAGACTGCGCACATCCACCAACAAAAAGTCCTTTTCCGCTTTGTGTTTCAGCATTTCGTCTAATTCATACCACTGAATCATCTTAACCTTCTCGGTCAGAATGTTTTCTGCGACGAGGCCGGCCACCGTAACCGGGTCTTTCGGCAGCGAGAACGGCGGCGCGTATGCGTGGTCGAAGTCGGTGAGGTCGTAAATCGTGCCATTGTGGGCGATGGTGGTGGCGAAGATGTCAAGGCGCTTATCCACGCCGTCGTGTCCGCACACTTCTGCGCCAAGCAGACGACCGTTATCGGGGGCGAACTGTATTTTGATGCTCACCGGGTTGCTGCCAGGATAGTAGCCAGCGTGGTCGCCCGTGTGAGTGATGGATACTTTGTAAGGAATGCCCAGGGTTTGCAACTGCCTTTCCGACAGTCCGGTGCGACCGACGGAGAGGTCGAAAACCTTGGCGATGGCGGTACCGATGGCACCGCAATATTTCTGTGTGTTACCGAAAACCATATTGTTGGCGCAGGTGCGTGCCTGCTTGTTGGCGGGACCGGCGAGGTAGCAGAGCTGCTTTTTGCCGGTCATCGGGTGGATGGTTTCCACGGCATCACCCACAGCGTAAATGTCGGCATCGGAGGTTTGCATGTATTCGTTGACGGCAATGCCGCCGAGTTCGCCGACCTCCAATCCTGCGTTCTGCGCCAACGTGGTCAGCGGCTTCACGCCCACACTGACGAGCACGAAGTCGGCTTCGATTTCGTTGCCGCCCTGCAAACGGACGGTGGTGCCGCCATCGTGGTGGACAAATTCAGTAACGCCTTCGTTGACAAACAATTTCACACCTTTATCAATAATATGATGTTGCACTTCGGCAGCGATTTCCCAATCAACGGGCGGCAGAATCTGCGGCGCTTTTTCCACCACAGTCACCGCGCAACCACATTTGTGCAGGTTTTCGGTCATTTCCAGTCCGATGAAGCCGGCGCCCACAACGACGGCGCGGGCGTTAGTGCCGGCCTTTTCAACCATCGCCTTGATGGCGTCCATGTCGGCGACATCGCGCAAAACGAAGATGTTGTCGGCGTCGATGCCGGGAATAGGCGGGCGCACAGCGGTGGTGCCGGGAGCAAGGAGCAGTTTGTCGTATTTTTCCTCGTACTCTTTTCCATTGGCGCGGTTGACGACCCTCACCTTTTTGTTCGTGCGATCAATAGCGAGCACCTCAGTATTCACGCGCACGTCGGCATCGAAGCGATTGCCGAACGTGGTGGGCGTTTGCAGAAACAGACTGTTGCGTTCGGGTATGGTACCGCCGATGTGGTACGGCAGTCCGCAGTTGGCGTATGAGATGTAGGGACCTTTTTCAAAAACAACGATGGTCGCATTTTCGTCCAGACGGCGCAAACGTGCGGCGGTAGTGGCGCCTCCAGCGACGCCTCCAATGATGAGATATTTCATAATAATGTGATTTTCAAATAATTGAGATTATTGTTTCAGGAAGCAAAGTTACAAGAAATTTTTCATTTGAGCAAAAGAAATTTGTTAGACGCGAACTACGCAAACTAATACAAATGCGCACTCTGTTCGTAAAAAAAGACAAAGATTCTTTACAAAAAAATCATCTTCCCAACTGCAACCTTTTCACTTTTTTGCATCATAGGTCAAGAAAAAACTCTTACTTTTGCGCCCACGATTTTCCCACAAAACACCACCCACCCATGTTCGCAACTGTTATTCACTACAACTCCGATTCCAGTAGAGACGGTGCGCACACCGTCTCTACTAGTGTGTATTGCACGAACAATCCGGTGGCGATAAAAGACGAAGATGGGAAGGCAGAGCAATTTTTCAATACATGTTCGTAACGAAATTTCAATACTATGACAATATGTATAAAACACGCCATCCGGACATTGATGTTCAGCAGTAAAAAACTCCTGCTGACACTAATATTGATTTTGAATACGGCGGCATCCTGGGCGCAAATTATTGAAGATGTTGATGAAGATGCCTTTTCCGAAGTGGTGCCAATTGAGCGGAGTGAACTTGAAATCAAGCAGTTTATGACGAGTGCGCTGCTCCAAGGAGATCATAGAGGCTATAATTCCTTTATGGATGAGCGATTCGGTTTGAAAGAATCCATGTTCGTCGCATTGGCAATGGTTGAAAAATATCAATACTCAGGCGCCTATTATGAGGCGGCATACCTGATTGATATGCAAGCCGCTTATAACCATGTCAGCATAGACAAACACTTATGGGAATGGCTGATATCCTTATGGGAAGAAGGACTTCGAAAAGGAGATTTTCGGTGCGCAGAACGACTTTGTTGGGAATATCTGACAGGAATCAATGTCGCACGTGACACCAACAAAGCCAAAGAAATGTATTCTCTTATTCCGGATGATTATCATCGATTGGGAGGTGAGTGGAAAGAGCAAGTGAAATTCGCACAGGAGACAGTGGAAAGTCATCACGTACAGACACTTAAGCCCGACAATATCGTATATAATGACACCTTATATTTGCCGATTGATACGATGGTCCAAGGATGTTTGATTCTTGACTTCAAGGAGAATGATGGAAGTGATTCAACTTCACAGTTGCACTTGGCCAACTTCATTTTTATTGATCCATATAACAATGGCTGTGGGATTGGAATAACAAATGAAGACAAATGGCTTTTTTGGTACACTCAAGGCAGTTGGAGTAAAGTAGAGCCATATTCGGAGACTATTTTCAATCATTATATGCATCTCACTAAAAAATCCAATGACGGATTAGGGAATGATGCTTCAACAGAAAAGGACAATGTTTTAATTTGGCATAATCTTGTCATTCTTCCAGAACAATAGGCCCTCTTGTTCCCGCTAAAGGCGGAAAATCAGATTGGTTTCCTGATATTCCATAAGATTTGCACCAAATAACGATTCCAAGATTAAAGGGGATAATTCCGAAAAAAATTATTGCTGTCCGGTAGAATTTGAAAAAAAGAAAGGCTTGCTTGCTTTTTCGAGCAGGAGCGGCTTATTTAACGAAAATACGCTTTTCCGCTCTGCCTCGGTTTCCAACAAAATCGGTCGTTGCT
>JAKSMF010000071.1 GCA_024400775.1 Bacteroidales bacterium
ATGTTGACCACGGTGCCGTTTTCAGTGCCCACGAGCAAAACGGTACTTCCGTTCAATCCCGGAGGTATGGTTTCAATCATATAGTCATCTGCTAACGTGCTGGTAGGCAGCAGATGAGCGCCATCGAAAGAGGCATCTTTGTAGTTCATCGAATATGCGGAAATCGTGTCGGAAGCCACCAAATGGCAGCCCAGATTATAGACGGTGCCGTCGGAAGTAGAGGAGTGATATCCCTGCGGAAGCGGAATGTCAACATCCACACGGCCGCCGGCGAAGGTAGAGTAGGGATATCCCTGCGCAAGCGGAAGGTCAACCGCCACACGGCCGGCGGCGGGAGTGGTGGCACTGGTCTGCCATCCCGTATTCGGATTCTGCACGATCACACTACAGGCACGTTCCGCCGACAAGATCAAGCTCGTCTGGGTGGGAGTGCTGGAATTATTATTCATAAAGGAGAACCAGAAATCAGTTCCCTGTGTGGAAGCGTTCTGCGCCACGACCGTCATCTGCGCACCGAAAAACAACGCAAAACAAGCAATGACAGCCATTCCGAGGTGTAAAATATTTTTCCGCATCGTAAACTATATTATATTCCAATAATAAAAGTACAAAAATACAAAAAAAATGTTTCCTACAACAAGAAAGTTTGTAAAGTTTACACGTCCGAAAGTCGTGGCGTTTTAGACTTGGGTCGCAGACTGATTTTACCTTCCGCGCCGGCCTCACAAATTTTGACGAAATCCTAACACTACTCTATTTCACAAAGCATCTGCCACAGCACTTGCGTGGGCAGGCCCATCACGTTGTAGAAAGAACCGTGGATGTATTCGATGCCAACGTAGCCGATCCACTCCTGAATGCCGTATGCCCCGGCCTTGTCGAACGGTTTGTAGTTTTGGATGTAATAACGCAGCTCTTCGTCGGTGAAGGCGCGGAATTTCACCTGTGATTCGGCGTGGCGGGTGGCGCGATGCGTGCGCGTCATCACGGTCAAACCGCTCATCACGGCATGCTCCTTGCCCGAAAGCTCTTTCAACATTTTAAAGGCATCTTCTTCATTTTCAGGTTTCTCCAAGATTTTATCCCCTAAAACGACGATTGTATCGCAGGCAATAAAGAGGCTGTTTTCGGGAAAATTCTCAAAGTCGATGGTCGATAGTTTCAGTTGAGAAAGGTACTTCACCACCTCCGCGGGCGGCAGCGTGTCGGGATAGATTTCGGGAACGTGCGTCGGCATCACCTCGAAATCGAAGCCCATGCCGGCCAGCAACTCACGGCGTCGCGGTGACTGCGAAGCCAGGTAAATCTTGTAGTCGCGGATTTCTTCTAACAACATAATCGACATTTTTTGAATCGGCGGCAAAATTACATTATTTTTCGCTGTTATTGAAAAAATGATTACTTTTGCGGCTTAAATCCAAACATTCAAAACGAAAATGAAAATCACCATTCATTCGGAAGAAGAACTTGATAATGTGGCTGATGCGCTGTTGGCGGAGTTCCCGGACGACCGCGTATTCTGTTTTTACGGCGAAATGGGTGCCGGCAAAACAACTTTCATTAAAAGAATATGCCGAAAACTGGGCGCCACCGATACTACCTCCTCACCTACATTCGCCATCGTCAACGAATACCTCACCGATGCTGGAGAATCCATCTATCACTTTGATTTCTACCGCATTGAAAAGCTGATTGACGCCTACGAAATCGGTGTGGAAGACTACCTCTACAGTGGCAACTACTGCTTCTTGGAGTGGCCTGAAAATGTGGAGCCGCTCATCCAGTCCGACTTCGTAAAAATCAGAATTTCGGTCGCCGCCGACCAGACTCGCACGTTTGAAGATTTTGCTGACTAATTAGTTTATATACAAATAGTTACCATGAGCGAAGAACACATATACGAAACCCAGCGGGAAGAGGTCGCCGAAGCTACGGCGCAACGTGATTTCACCGTCGGATTTCTGAAAGGCAACTCGCTGACGCCACAAAAAAATGTGGTGATTCCGCCGTACGCCGTGGAAACACTCGTGGAAAACCACGTCCCCGTGCGGGTCGAACGCAGGCTGGGCAAAGGTGCCGACTTTATCGACCTCGACTATGCCGATGCTGGCGCTCTCATCGACGACGACCCGCAGTTCGTTTGGCGCAAGGCGGACATCCTCGTCTGTCTGCGTCCGCTCACCATTGACGAGTTGGCGCAGTTGAAGGACAACCAAATCCTCATCTCGCCGATGACGATGGCGGATGTGACTGTTGACCATCTTATGGTATTGCAAATCAAACAGATAACGGCTCTGTCGCTGCGCTTTATACAAAATGTGGAGGGCGGTGAGTTGTTGCAGGACATCATCCATGCGGAAGGCGGCCCTTATGTGGCCAGCAACGCGCTGGGTGACTTGGTGTTATCGCTTATCTTTCCCATCATTTTCAATTCCGGCTTGCGTTATGCGGTATCGGCGAATCCGGCGTTGATACAGGCCATCTACTGCTATCGTGGCTACTTGGTGCATCCCGAAATCGCCGAACAGTGCGGCCTGCCCTGTGCCGACCTGCTGGAAATGCTTTAATGTCGGGAGTTTGGCAGAAAACTTTTTTATTTTGCTGTCCGCTTAACATTTTTACGCCCCAAAAATAGTCATGTTACTACTTTTGTTTTGATTGTAATTATCTGGTATATAATGAGTAACGGAAAATAATTTTTAATTTTCAATTAAAAGAACTCTCATCTCATCTCTCATCTCTCATCTCTTATCTCTTATCTCTTATCTCTTATCTCTCATCTCTTTATAAGAACGCTCGATTTGGGTGGGTTACAAGATTAAAAAAGTGATTTCGAATAATTTTATCCAATAAATTTTATCAGGCCGCAATGAAAACAAATTCGTATCTTTGCAGCCTAAAAACAAGCCCATGAATCCAATTGAAGAAGAGATGGTGCGGCTGACCGCCGATTTGAATCGCCACAACTACAATTATTACATGCTTGATGCTCCCGTCATCAGCGACTACGAATTCGACCAGTTGCTGCGCAAACTGCAGGATTTGGAAAAACAGCATCCTGAGTTTATGCAGCCTGACAGTCCCACGCAGCGCGTCGGCGGCACCGTGACCAAGAAGTTTGAAACGGTGAAGCATGTCTATCCGATGCTTTCGCTCGGCAACACCTACTCCGAAGAGGAACTGGTGGAGTTTGACTCACGCCTTCGCGGGCTTGTGAACGCCGACATCGAGTACGCCTGTGAACTCAAATACGACGGTCTCGCCATCAGCATACAGTACGAACATGGTGTGATGAAAAGGGCCGTGACGCGCGGCGACGGCACTCAGGGCGATGACGTTACCGCCAACGTGCGCACCATTCCCACTGTCCCGCTCCGTCTGCAAGGTGCTGACTATCCGGACTTTTTCGAGGTGCGCGGGGAAATTCTGATGCCCTTCGCCCGTTTTGAGGCGCTGAATCGGGAACGCGAGGATATTGGCGAGCCGCCGTTTGCCAATCCGCGTAACGCCGCCTCCGGCACGCTCAAATTGCAGGAGAGCGCCGAAGTCGCCCGCCGCGGCCTCGACTTCCGTCTCTACTACGTGATGGGCGACAACCTTCCGCTGACCACACATTACGACAGCATTATGCAGCTCAAGTCGTGGGGCTGCCGTGTGAACGAAGTAATGAAAAAAGCACAAGGTATTTCGCAAGTTATTGATTTTATGCACTTTTGGGATGCCGAGCGTAAAAAGCTCGACTTCCCCATCGACGGCATTGTCATCAAGGTCAATAATTTCGCCATGCAGCAGCAATTGGGCATGACCGCCAAAAATCCGCGGTGGGCCATCGCATACAAGTTCAAGGCGGAAAAGCAGTCAACGTTGCTGTTAAGTGTTGATTATCAGGTGGGAAGAACGGGAATTGTGACGCCGGTGGCGAACCTGACGCCGGTGCCCTTGGCCGGAACCATCGTGAAGCGCGCCACCTTGCACAACGCCGACGTGATGGCCGCTCTTGACATTCGCGAAGGCGATTCTCTGTTTGTGGAAAAAGGCGGCGAAATCATCCCCAAGATTGTCGGCGTGGATTTGGACAAACGGCAGTCCGGTGCGCAGCCCGTTCGGTTTGCGACGCGCTGTCCTGAGTGCGGTGCCGTGTTGGTGAAAAACGAAGACGAAGCCGGCACTTTTTGTCCGAACGAGTTGCATTGCGCCCCGCAGATCAAGGGTAAGATGGAGCATTTCATCGGGCGTAAGGCGATGAACCTTGATTCGTTGGGCGAAGGAAAAGTGGAGATGTTGTACGAAAACGGATTAGTGAAAAATATTGCCGATTTTTACGATTTAACTTATAATCAATTACTTGGAATAGAAAAGAAGTTCGTTTCCGAAGATGGCAAGGCCGAGCGCGTGGTGAGTTTCCGCGAGAAGACGGTTGAGAACATCTTGGCCGGCATCGCGCAATCGCGCGAGGTGCCGTTTGAGCGCGTGCTCTTTGCCATCGGCATTCGCTACGTGGGTGAAACAACGGCGAAAAAGCTCGCCCGCCACTTCAAAAATATTGACGCGCTTTCTGCAGCGACGAAGGAGGAACTGATGGAGGTGAACGACGTGGGCGAGCGTGTGGCCGACAGCATCATTGCCTATTTTAACAACGTGGAAAATCTGGAAATCGTTGTGCGACTGCGTAATGCGGGGCTGCACTTCGCGCTTACGGAAGCCGAAACCGCCACCGTCTCTACTGTTTTGGATGGCAAAAGCATTGTTGTGAGCGGTGTCTTTTCTATTTCGCGCGACGACATGAAGAAGTTGATCGAGCAGTACGGAGGCAAGAACGTATCTTCGATTTCGAAGAACACGAGTTATGTGCTTGCAGGCGAAAAGATGGGGCCGGAGAAACGGAAAAAAGCTGAAAGTCGGGGAGTTCCGATTATTTCGGAAACGGAGTTTTATGAGATGATTGGAAAATGATGAATATCGCTATTGTTGGAGCTGGCGCGGCCGGATTATTTGCCGCTTCGCAGTTGTCGGCGCGGAGGGATGTTCGCGTCACGATTTTTGAAAAAAGTGCAAAAGTGGGTACCAAACTGCGCGCTTCGGGCGGCGGTCGTGCCAACATATTAAATACCGACATCCGCCCGCTGCATTACAACAATCCCGAATGTATGGAGGCGTTTCTTGCGCATGTCGGCTATGCGGAGGTGCGCGATGCATTTGCGGCGATGGGGTTGAAGATGAGTGTGGATGAAGAGGGACGCGTCTATCCTGCCACGCTGTTCGCACCGACGGTGGTCAATGTGCTGCTCGACCAACTCGGGCCGAACGTGGAAGTGCGTTGCGAAACGCCGGTGCAGCATTGGCAGTTCAAAGGTTGCAAATGGCAGGTGAACGGCGAAAAAACACTGTTCGACCGGGTGATTTTGGCATCGGGCTCACCCGCCGGAATGATTGCCAGAAATCAGCAGGGTTATAATAGTTATCTTTCGGATATAAAAATAGATATCAAAAATCTGACACCTTCGTTGTCGGGCTTTAAAATCAAAGACTATCCGTCGAAGTTGTTTGGCTGTCGCGTGCGTGCGGAGGTGGCGCTTTTGCAGAATGGAAAATCGGTTTTCAAGGAGAGTGGTGAGGTGATTTTCAAGGAGGATGGGATTTCGGGAATCGTAATTCTTAATTGTTCAGCACATTATAATCGTTTGGCAAAAAAAGAGAATTGCGAAATCTCGCTTAATCTGTTGGCGGGTGACAAGGTTACGGATGTGCGGAAGCATTTACAGAAATATGGAAATCTGTCGGGACTGTTGCATCCGAAGTTGTGTCAGTGGTACGAAAAACATCCGTTTGATTTGCGTGATTTCCGCTTGAAAATCAGTGGATTATACGGATTTGAGTCGGCGCAGGTATGCAGTGGCGGCATCCGTCTCAATGAGTTGGACGAGCGTTTCCAGTTGAAGCATTATCCAGGGCTTTACGCCATCGGTGAGATGGTTGATATTGACGGCGTGTGCGGCGGCTACAACCTCTTTTTCGCCTTTGCCAGCGCGTTGCGTGTGTTGTGCTAGAATGGTGGCAGAATAGTGTCAGGGTGGTGTCAGAATTGTAGAGACGCGGTGTGCCGCGTCTAACGGCAGGAAGGTTTTTTAATTAGGAATGAGGAATTAGGAAATAGGAATGTTCGCAGAAAGTAATAAGCAGGAAGCAGGCGGTAGGAGGCAGTATGCTTGAATAATTTTCAATTTTCAACTTTCAATTTAATAAGCTTTCCACTTTCAGTTTTCAGCTTGCAGCTTTCAGATCGAATTGCTCCCACTCGATGGTCGCCGGCGGTTTGGAGCTGATGTCATAAACCACGCGGTTGATGCCGCGGACTTTGTTGATGATTTCGTTGGAGACGGCGCGTAGGAAGTCGTTGGGCAGGTCGGCCCAGTCGGCGGTCATGCCGTCGGTTGAGCAGACGGCGCGCAGGGCCACGGCATTCTCGTAAGTGCGTTCGTCGCCCATGACGCCCACCGAGCGGATGGGCAGCAAGATGACGCCCGCCTGCCAGACCTTATCATACAAATTGTTGTTTTTCAGTCCGTTAATGAAGATGTCGTCGGCTTCTTGCAGAATACGTACCTTTTCTGGGGTGATGTCGCCCAGAATGCGCACGCCCAGGCCGGGCCCGGGGAACGGGTGACGGGCGATGAAGGATTCGTCGAGACCGAGTGCGCGGCCCACTTCGCGAACCTCGTCCTTGAACAGCAGCTTCAGCGGTTCTACCACCTGCATCTTCATGCGCTCCGGCAGGCCGCCCACGTTGTGGTGCGATTTGATGACCATGCCCGTAATCGACAGTGACTCAATGCGGTCGGGATAGATGGTGCCTTGCGCGAGCCACTTTACATCGGAGAGCTTCTTGGCTTCCTCCTCAAACACTTCGATAAATCCCTTGCCGATGATTTTGCGTTTTTTCTCCGGGTCGCTTTCGCCGGCCAATGCGGTGTAGAAATGCTGTGAGGCGTCCACGCCCGTGATATTCAGTCCTAACTGTTTGTAATGATTTAATACAGAGCTAAATTCGTTAAGACGGAGCAGTCCGTTATCAACGAAGATGCAGTGGAGTTGTTGGCCGATGGCGCGGTGCAGCAGCATAGCGGCGACGGTGGAGTCCACGCCGCCGGAAAGGCCCAGCACCACTTGGTCGGTGCCGAGTTGCTGGCGCAGTTCGGTGATGGTGGATTCAATGAACGAGGCGGGTGTCCAGTCGGCGTTGCAGTGGCAGATGCCGTGAACGAAGTTCTCCAGAATACGAGACCCGTCTTCGGAGTGATAGACTTCGGGGTGGAATTGGACGGCCCAGGTGGGTTCGCCTTCGATGCGGTAGGCGGCCACAGGCACGTCGTCGGTGCTGGCGATGATGCGGAAGTTGTTGGGCAGTTGGAGAATGGTGTCGCCGTGAGACATCCACACCTGTGAATGTTCGCGCACGCTGCTCATGAGCGGGTCGTTGGCGTTGAAGGAGGCGAGGCGCGCGCGGCCGTATTCGCGGCTGTTGCTGCTGCCGACGGTGCCCCCGGAGACCTGTGCCAAGTACTGCGCGCCGTAGCAAATGCCCAGCAACGGCAGCTTGCCGCGGAATGCCGACAGGTCGGGTTTGAACGCCTCCGCCTGGTTGACCGAAAATGGGCTGCCGGAGAGGATTACGCCCATCACCTCGTCGTCGCCGACAGGGAATTTGTTGTAGGGCAGAATTTCGCAATAGGTGTGCATCTCTCGGATACGACGCGCGATCAGCTGCGTGTATTGAGACCCGAAGTCTAAAATAATGATTTTTTTCATCTGTTACAAAAATAATTAAGATGTGTTGTGATTATCAACACTTTATGTTTTCAAGACCGATGTGCAAATTTACAATTATTTATTTACGATGAGCAGGAAAAAGGAAAAATATCGTCGAAATTTATGTGGACAAGGACTGCGCGGCACCCGCATCAACGAAGAATTTGATTCGTGATCGGGAAACGAGAACAACGAGAACAACGAGAACAACGAGAAACGAGAAGGAATGGATTTGCCATTATATTTCTAATCCCGACTTGAAAAGTTGTAAGTAAAAAGTCGCAGGGCTCCATTATGGCAAGAAAAAAACGGTCTGCGAAAGTTGGGTCAATTAAAATCCATCGCGCAGTTTCAAAAACTGATAATAAATATAAATAACTTAGTATTGCCATCATTGTTAGTAAGTTAGTAAATTTTTTTCGCAAAAGGGCAATTTAGAAATGGAAATAATTGTACTTTTGCACATCCAAATTTCAACATCATTATGGAAACAAAATTAGTTTACACGGGCAAGACAAAAGATGTCTTCGCGCTGCGCACTGGCAATTATTTGCTAAAGTTCAAAGATGACTGCACCGGGAAGGATGGTGTGTTCGATCCCGGCGAAAATAGTGTAGGATTAAAAATAGACGGAGTTGGCGAGGTGAACCTCAAAATGTCCGTCTATTTTTTTTCAAAGATTAATGAAGCCGGCATCCGCACCCATTTCGTAAGTGCCGACCTCGCCAGCACCACCATGGAGGTGCTTCCCGCCAAAGTCTTCGGGCACGGCTTGGAGGTGATCTGCCGCTACAAGGCCGTCGGCAGCTTCCGCCGTCGCTACGGCGAATACATCGAAGAGGGCGCCGACCTTCCCGAATATGTCGAGATGACTTTCAAAAACGATGAAAAAGGCGATCCGCTCGTCACCAAAGACGCCCTCGTCGCCCTCAACGTTATGACGGACAAACAGTATGAAGACATCAAAGAAATGACCCGCCGCATTACCCGTATCGTCGCCGACGACCTGAAAGCCAAAGGGTTGGACTTGTACGACATTAAATTCGAGTTCGGTTACGATGCCGACGGCAATGTGATGCTGATTGACGAAATCGCTTCCGGCAACATGCGCGTCTATAAAGACGGCAAGTACATTGACCCGATGACGTTGTCGAAACCCTTTTTCGCATAATCCATAAACGATAGTCTGACTTTATCCAATAAACCACAATGAAAGTAGCAATCATCATGGGAAGTGCAAGCGACTGGGACGTTATGTCGCCGGCGTGCACTACTTTGGAAGAATTCGGTATTGCGTATGAAAAGCGCGTGTTGAGTGCGCATCGCAATCCGGGGCCGTTGGCCGACTATGTGAAGGCGGCACGCGACAACGGTTTTGACGTAATCATTGCTGGCGCTGGCGGTGCCGCCCATCTGCCTGGGGTCATCGCCGCCTTGACCACGCTGCCCGTCATCGGCGTGCCGGTCAAGTCAAAGGCACTCAACGGTTTGGACTCTCTGTTGTCGATTGTGCAAATGCCTGCCGGCATTCCCGTCGCCACGATGGCCATCGATGGGGCTAAGAACGCGGCTCTGATGGCGGTCTCCATACTCGCCCTCAACAATCCGCCGCTGACCGACCTCCTCGAAGAGTTCCGCAGAAAGCAAAGCGAAAAAGTACTCAATACAACCATATAACAAAATGCCGCCCACTCCGCACCTCGCAGAGTGGGCGGCTTGCTTTTAGCAATTATCACAATATCAATAGCATGAACGCTCAACGCATTTTCGTAGAAAAAAAACCTCATTTCCGTATCGAAGCCCAAAGCATGCTCGCGGAATTGAACGAAAACCTCGGTCTCCATCTTACCACGTTGCGACTGCTCAACGTCTATGATTTGTTCGGTTTCAGCGACGAACTGTTAGAAAAGAGCCGCTACCGCGTTTTCGGCGAAATCGTTACTGATGATGTTGCCGACGACTGTCCGCTTGTCGGCAAAAAACACATTGCCGTGGAGTACATCCCTGGCCAGTTCGACCAGCGCGCCTCTTCCGCAGTCGATTGTGTTCACCTTATCGAGCCCGCCGCCCAGATTCAAATCAAGAGTTCACGTCTGTTGATTTTCAACGACGAAGTCAGCGATGAACAGTTGTCGCAGATTCGTCACTACATTATCAATCCCGTAGAATGCCGCGCCAAAAATCTGGAAGTGCTGGCACTCAGCGAGCAGGCGGAGGTGAAACCATTAGAAGACCTGTCGGGTTTTACCCAGATGATGCCCGACCAGTATGCTGGATTTTGCAAGTCGCACGGTTTGGCGATGAACGCTGACGACCTTTCTGAAATTGTCCGCTATTTTCGTGCCGAAGGCCGCGACCCGAAGGAGACGGAGCTGCGCATTCTCGATACCTACTGGAGCGACCATTGCCGTCACACCACCTTCACCACGGAGTTGACGGATATTCAAATTGAAGATTCTTTTATTAAAAATGATATAGAAAAATCGCTACATCGCTTTTACGAAATGCGTCACGAACTGCACCGCGAAGCTAAGAGTTTGTGTATGATGGAGTTGGCGACCATCGGCGCACGCTATCTGCGGGCGAAGGGGAAGTTGGACGACATGGAGCAGAGCGAGGAAAACAACGCGTGCAGCATTTTCGTGGATGTGGATGTAGATGGGAAAAAAGAGTTGTGGCTGTTACAGTTTAAGAATGAGACACACAACCATCCGACAGAGATTGAGCCATTTGGTGGTGCGGCGACCTGTTTGGGCGGTGCCATCCGCGATCCGCTTTCCGGGCGTGCCTACGTCTATCAGGCGATGCGCGTGACGGGCGCGGGCGACATCTGCAAGCCGGTAACGGAAACGCTGGCCGGAAAGTTGCCGCAACGTGTCATCAGTCGCAAGGCGGCGCATGGCTACTCCAGCTACGGCAACCAGATTGGTCTGGCAACGACCATGGTGCGAGAGATTTACGATGCCGGTTATACAGCCAAGCGCATGGAAATAGGTGCGGTGGTGGGTGCTGTGAAAGCCGATCACGTGCGGCGCGAAACTCCTGCGGCGGGCGACGTGATTCTGTTGCTCGGTGGGCGTACCGGGCGCGACGGCGTCGGTGGTGCTACCGGCTCTTCCAAAGGCCACACCGAAGCATCGTTGGAAACCTGCGGTAGCGAAGTGCAGAAGGGCAACGCCCCGGAAGAACGCAAGCTGCAACGCCTCTTCCGCCGTCCCGAGGTGACGCGGCTAATCAAAAAGTCCAACGACTTTGGCGCCGGTGGCGTAAGTGTCGCCATCGGTGAACTCGCCGACGGGCTGGACATCTACCTCGACCGTGTGCCCGCCAAATACGCCGGACTGAATGCGACGGAGCTGGCCATCAGCGAATCGCAGGAACGTATGGCCGTGGTGGTTTGCGCCAACGACCGCGCCGAGTTCGAAGAATACTGCCGTCGCGACAACATTGAAGTCACCTACGTCGCCGATGTGACCGATAGCGGCCGGATGCGGATTTTCAATGGAGAGACAACGGTTTGCGACTTGTCGCGCGAATTTATCGACAGCGCCGGCGCCAAACATTACGCTTCCGTTTGCGTAAGCGCCGTCGAGAATGTGAATCCGTTTATTAAAAAGATAGAGGGGAAATTATTGTCGGATAAGATGTTGTCAGTGATGTCTTCTCCGAATGTAGCTTCGCAGAAGGGTTTGGTGGAGATGTTTGATTCCACGATTGGCCGTTCTACGGTGCTGATGCCGTACGGCGGCAGGCGGCAGGCGACGGAGACGCAGGTGTCGGTGCAGAAACTGCCGACCGACGGTTATACCGACACGGCGAGTGTGATGGCGTTTGGTTATAATCCCGACATTGCGCGATGGAGTCCATACCACGCGGCGGCTTACGCTGTGGTGGAGGCATGCGCCAAGGTCGTGGCTGCCGGCGCCGACTTTTCGCAAATGCGTTTTACCTATCAGGAATATTTTGAAAAAATGCGCACTGCTTACAGTTGGGGTAAGCCGTTGGCGGCATTGTTGGGCGCGTTGAAAATGCAGGATGCACTCGAACTTCCCTCCATCGGTGGCAAAGACTCCATGAGCGGAAGTTTCGAAAATCTGAATGTCCCGCCGACGTTGGTGGCCTTCGGTATC
>JAKSMF010000072.1 GCA_024400775.1 Bacteroidales bacterium
CGCCTGTATCTCTCTGATTTTCTCTATCGCTATTTACTTCGCCTGCCGTCCTTGGTACAAACATGCTGACGTTAATGCCAAGCAGGCTGTCGCTTCCAACGAATCCGTGGTTGAACTCACCCCCAAGCAGACCAAAGACCGCATGGTCGCTCTGTTCCTTGTATTTGCTGTCGTGATTTTCTTCTGGATGGCATTCCATCAGAATGGTTCTTCACTCACCTATTTTGCCCGCGACTATACGCAGGACAGCGTTTCTGGCGTTACACGTATTGGATTCAATATCTGGTCGTTAGTGCTCATTGCGGCTTCTGTCTATACACTTTTCTCCGTATTCCAGTCCGAAAGCAAGAAGGCCAGGGTCATTTGTGCAGTCGTCACATTGGCATTGTGGGGCGGTGCTTATGCGCTGTATGCCGGCATGGATGCTAACGTTTCCATTCTTCCGCAGCAGTTCCAGCAGTTCAACCCGTTCTTCGTTGTAGCGTTGACGCCGGTTTCCATGGCTCTCTTTTCTGCCTTGGCGAACAAAGGCAAAGAGCCATCCGCACCGCGCAAAATCGCACTCGGTATGTTGGTAGCCGCTTGCGGTTATGTTATTATGCTGTTGGCTTCTACTGGCCAGCCCGCTCCGAGCGAATTGGCCGGCGCCGTTTCTCCCGATCCGGTTGTTCCTACATATCTGATTTCCACCTACTTGGTACTTACTTTTGCCGAATTGCTGCTCTCTCCAATGGGCATCTCTTTCGTCTCCAAAGTGGCTCCTCCGAAATACAAAGGCTTGATGATGGGTTTGTGGTTCGCCGCTACTGCCGTCGGCAACTACCTTAGTTCCATCCCGTCCATGTTGTGGGACAAAGTTCCGTTGTGGGTGAACTGGAGCGTATTGATGGCCTTGTGCATCATTTCTGCCGTTTTCATGTTCTCCATGATGAAGAAACTTGAAGCCGCCACCAACGACTAAGCTTTATTTTCAAATTTGATAAAAGAGGGATTTTATGAAAAATCCCTCTTTTTTTATTGCCAATTTAATTGTATTTTTGCACCTTTGAATGTGAAGCCTATGAAAGTTGCTAAAATATTAGTTAATAACACTTTAAATGTAATGTTGTGCGGTTTGGCTATGCTTTTTTGCATACATGGGGCGGTTGCGCAGGACACGACCGCACACAATGGCCACAAATTTACAAACCTAAAACTTGAAATTCGTGCAGATTTCGACGTCCAACACCAGTTCGGCGTCACCGGTCGTCCGGCCACTTGGGATACAACCGATTACGGTTTCAACGGCAAATATTTCAACCTCATCCTCGGCGGCGAATTTGGCAAGGGCTTTTCCTACTTTTTCCGTCAGCGCATTATCGCAAACGCTGGAACATCCTCGCTTTTCGACAATACCGACTTTTTGTATTTGCAATACCAGATTAACGATCGTTGGGCAATTCGTGCTGGAAAAGAAGCACTGGCCAACGGCGGTTTCGAGTACGATGCGGCACCGATTGATGTTTTTTATTACACACAGTATTGGGGGAATATCTACTGTTTCCAGTTGGCTGGCTCCGCTATTTTTACCGACAAATCTGGAAATCATAAACTTACGCTTCAGGTTTCCAATTCTCCGTACGTACATTATGCTGGCACTGGCAGCGAGTGGAGACAGGGACTTTTGGGATATAGCGTGATGTGGAGCGGTAATTTCCCGCACTTCAAAACATTGTACTCTGTTAATATGTTTGAAAGGGAACGCGGCAAATTCGTGAATCACATTACTTTAGGCAATAAAATCGAATTTGGGCCATGGAGTTGGTACATTGATTACCAAAATCGCGCAACCAGTTTCGAGCACTTCTTCGACAACTTCTTCGTGGTCACCCGTATGGATGTGGCGTTGAAGGATGTCAAAGTTTTCTTGAAAGCGGGTTACGATCAGAATCTCTCCGATGTACCGAACGCATTGCCGAAAGACCCGCTGATGGAGGCGGGCCAGCGCTATCTCTTTTACGGCGGCGGCGTGGAATATCGCCCGCACAGCGCGCCCTCCGTCCGCGTTCACGCATGCTTGTACCAAGCACAATACCTGCCTGCTTATACGGGCTTGAAAGAATATCACACGATTAATGCGCAAGTCGGTTTGACTTGGGCGGTGGATTTTCTTCATTATTTGCACAAAAAGTTGAATGTTAACTTATAAAATATGGCATCACGTAACATTTTTTCAACAAGAAAATCCAATAATCGTCGTTTCGCCCTGAATGCGTTGACCAAGAGACGTCATTTGAAACCTTTAGAAACGGCAATTTTCCTAATCCTTTTCTTTGCCTTTTTTGCTGGTCTTGCATATAAGATGACGCTTCCGTTGATGCTCAACACGTTCATGCAGACAGCCTATCATTTGTTGTTGGAAACGGTGCTGTATATCATGGCCATCACCGTAATGACAGGGGCCATCAGCAAGTTGTTTGTAGAATTTGGCGTTGTGGGCTTGATGGAGAAACTGCTTCGTCCGCTGATGAAGCCTTTGTACAATCTGCCGGGCGTGGCCTCTTTGGGTGCCGTCATGACATTTTTAAGCGATAATCCTGCCATTATCACCTTGTCAAAAGACAAAAGTTTCAGTAAGTTCTTCAAACAGTACCAGTTGGTATCTCTGACCAACTTTGGTACGGCGTTTGGCATGGGCTTGGTGGTGATTGCCTTCATGGTAGGACGCGGCTACGGCAGCGGTGCCATGGTGGGTTTGATTGGTGCCGTCATCGGCAGCATCATTTCCACGCGCATCATGCAGCATTCAACTTTGAAAAAATTCCCCGAGCTGGCTGCCGAAGTCCCAACTGAATCTCTGAAAGAAGAAAAGTTGATTGTGACGGATGAGCCGAAAACAGGTACTTTTTTGCGCGTTCTGAACTCCATTTTGGATGGTGGCAAAAGCGGTGTCGAAATCGGAGTGGCAATCATTCCTGGCGTATTGGTTATTTCCACCCTTGTAATGATGGTTACCTTTGGCGCTGGTGCCAGCGGGCAATATACCGGTGGCGCATACGAAGGCGTTCCGTTGCTGCCGTGGCTGGCCGACAAAATCGACTTCGTCTTTTACTGGCTTTTTGGCTTTGAACATTCCGAATTGATCGCCTTCCCGATTACCGCACTCGGCGCTGTGGGGGCCGCACTCGGTTTGGTCCCGACCTTTGATGTCGCGGGACTTCTTGATAACAATGCAATCGCTGTCTTTACCGCCATGGGCATGTGCTGGAGCGGATATTTGAGCACCCACACCGCTATGTTGGATTCTCTCGGCTATCGCAAACTCATCGGCAAAGCCATTGGCGCTCACACCATTGGCGGACTTTTCGCCGGCATTTGCGCACACTGGCTCTATTTCTTAGTAGCCTTGATTTAGCATTAAATAGAAAACCGTTCAATGAGATTTCACGTTACTGACGGTCAAAGCATCACACTGAACAGTTCCAAAAGTTTGCTCATTCGGCAACTGATTATTTCTTTTTTATATAATGATAAAATACTGGAAATCAGCAATCAAGATGCCGACGACGTAAAAATCGTATATCAAGGATTGCTGGTTTTGCAGCAAAATCGCAATCGGTCTGATTTTTCCACTATTGATGTAAAAGACTGTGGTGCCGCGGAACGTTTTTTGATGGCGGTGGCCGCCATCACTCCTGGGAATTGGTTACTGACGGGCAATGCGCGCCTGCTCAAACGCCCTATTCTGCCCTTGATATCCGCGTTACAGTCTATCGGAGCCGACATTCAGTCCGCGGCTAATGGTTGGAAAATCATTGGCAAATCACTTACTGCCAATAGTTTAACCGTGGATTGCGCCCAAAGCAGTCAGTTCGCCAGCGCCATAGCCTTAATCAGCAAAAAAGTCGGACTTGAAGCGCTTACGACGATTCCCTCCCCCCTGCCCTCAGCGCCTTATTTCGCAATGACACAGCGGATGATGGCTTCCCCCAGCCAATGTCAGAGCCTGCAACGCGAAGGAGACTGGAGTACGGCGATTTTCTGGTATGCCTTCCTCGCTGTTCAAACAGAAATCACTTCATTGATACTGAACGATTTGCGATTAAAAACGCTCCAAGGAGATGTCATCGTTGCCGACATATTCCAGCACTTTGGAATTCAGTCAGAAGAAACTGTGAACGGGGTACGCATTTCCAAGAATATCAAAGCAGAAACAGGCAATCGGCATTTGTGTTTTGATCTGACGAATCACCCGGATTTAGCACCCGTGATGGCGGTCACTGCGCTTTTGTGTGGACGGAATGTTACGTTAAACGGTTTGCAGACGCTCAACCAAAAGGAGTCACGCCGACTGGATGTTTTGGAGGAGACATTATCTCATTTTACCATTGTAAAACAGCGAGATAGCCGTTCTCTCGAGATTTGGGGCGAAAATGCCGTCAGCGATGTCGCGCCCATCGAACTCAACACCTTTGGCGACCACCGCATCGCGATGGCCTTTGCCTTGCTTGCCTTGCGTTATGCGGTTACGCTTTCGGATACGAACTGCATATCAAAATCATACCCCGCTTTCGCAGGGTATGTCTGTTAATCTTCGCTATTTTCTTCTTGTTCATCTTCCTCCGGCACGCGGTAGAACTTCTTCATAAACTTGTTCTTCTGCGAACGACTACCCAACTTGTAGGTACATGCCGGAAGCCCGTTGCTGGGCGGAAGCATACGTTTTTTCACCTTGGTCTGAACAATCGGGTCGGTGAACTTTGTATCGGAAGAGTAACCGTAGATGCTGTTGCTTTCCATTTGGAAGAAGAAGAAATCTTCATCAATTTCAAAATAAAGGTACAGACGATTTCTGGAACCACGTTTTTCGACTACAATCTCGCCCGGAATCTCCTTGTTGATTTCCTTGCCGTTAAAGATGGCCACAGGCAGCAGATGCTGGGAAATGAACGCTTTGGCATCTTTGTCCCATGTAAAACTAATGTCCGCAAATACAAACTTAACACGCAGTTTTTCAGGCAGTTTCTGCGTTTGACCATAGGTGTTGACTTCGTATGTATAATCATCGAAATCCTTTTCGTTAAGAATGGTTTTCATTGCCAATTCGTAATCCTCGTTTTCCCATGGATCAATGAAGTCGAGGGCGGCATCGTCAATGTGCTTGGCCATTACCTTCATTGAATTTTCATTGAAGAAATAGTCGATTGTGGTGGTAAGACTCATTTCGGCAGAGTCGGCTTTCATGAAGTTGACCACAGTACCGAGCGTGTTGAAATCGACGCGACCGAGTTTTGCGCCCATGTCAATCACACCGCTACCGCGAGAAATACATTCGGTTTTACTAAGAGTAATAATGTTTTCTGGCAATTCGGGATCTTCCAGTTTTTCCAACGATGCCGCGCGGAAACACTGCGTCTCTTCATCAAAATCGATGTAACCTTGCGAAGAAATGTACTCTGCATCGTTGAACTGGTCTTTAGCAGCACCGAAGCAGGTGTAGATTCGTCCCGTCGTATTCGTAGATGCGATGGCGACAACTACCTTTCTATCATTGACATCCTTGGTTTTATCGTCAATCTTAATAAGCACATGGTCCGGATTTACCTGGTCCAAAATACGAACGCGGGCGTACTTCACGGTATCGCAATCGTGAATGAGTTCCACACCACCGATGAAGGTGAGAAATTCGTCGGCGCTGTTCAACTTCACATGACCGTCAAAACCGAAATGCGGACTGAGTTTGAAGTCGCGAGCGAAAGGCACCTGTGCCGTTCCCTGTGTGGTCTGATAATACCAAAGTGTGTCAAAATGAAGCACTTGCACTTCCTTGTTCATATCCACATAGTCGTAATCGCCACTGCCTTTGAAATCATCGGCATTGATGATATTGACAATGCAGTTATAAAGCTCATAGTACTTGTGGTCGCGGTCGGCGACGATACGTGCGCCTTCAAGTGTCTTGATTACAGCTTGTTCCAAAATGGTCACATCACCATCTTTCGGAACCACGGCGCCATCACCGATGTTGATGTAGCGTACACCGTGCGTGTTGATGACATTTGTCTTGAAGTTGAATTCGGCGGCAGTTGCGGTAAACTGCACGGCATGACGCTCGGAATTGGTAGCGGTCAGCTCGTTACCATGACTGTGCATATCGATGAGTTCGCGTGCATCGGTATTGTTGATGGCCACATCCGCATACGGGTCGTTCCATTTGAAGGTCAAAACGTCTTCGTCAATCGGATCCCAATCGAACATAGCAGCATTGGTCTTGAACTGGTTTCGCTGGAAAAGCACCTCTGAGGTTTCGTCGTTGGAAACAAAATGTCCCTTTCTGGTCTTAAAGTCAATGTGCGAATTATAATTATCAGTAGAAAATACGAACTGGTCGTTTTGATAAAGGTCGTAAATCCGCAGGTCGGCCGCATCGGAAAGGACTTCGTGATGCTTGAAGGTGAACCATTTAGCGGTAATATCCGCACGTTTGAAGTTCAAAGTACCCGAACCAAACATTCCTTCGGGCGTGATGACGGAGTGACCGGTGAGCTCGGTTTCACGGAAAATATTCATCGGTGTAGCCCCCGTGAACACGAACATTTTGTCGTTGTAGGCCTCCCAGCGAATGGAACCTTCAACCATGTCGGCGGGCGGAAATTCAACGCCAGCCATTTGCTCCTGCACCACATGCGTCTTCACACTTCCCGTCATTTTATCCAAGAAAAAGACCAAACTGTCGGAAGTCGTGGTTGAAGTCTGATAATTAACAATTCCCTTTTTCCCACGTAAACCTCTATTACTCAAATCAATAATTCCAGCATACTGTCCTTTGCCCTGATATGCGGGGAGCCCGGCTTCGCCTGTATTGTGGACAAAACCAAGTGAAAAGTCAGGACGCACCTTCAGCTCATGCCGTATGTCGGGAAAGATGCCGCCGGAAATAAGCTGGCCATCAAAACGGATGGAATCAGTATTGAAGTTGTCAAGGTTGGTAATGGTAAATTGGTCAAGTGCAAAGAAGAATTCTTTACGGTCGTAGTGACGGTTAAAGGTAAATGGATGGTCGTAATAGACACGACCGCCCTCAAAACTGGTGAAATAGGGCCACTTCGGATTATCGACCTTCCCAGACTTGTTTTTCGGATGGTCAACATACAGCGTGCCGCCCAAGTCCTCAATCGGGCTTTGCACCTTCGTCAGTTTGTACTCGCCATACATATTTTGCGGACCGTTTTTATCTTCCACATACATAATGAGGGAATCGATATCCTCCATACGCACTTTGAAGCCATCGTAATTAAATTGGCAATCGTGGGTGACGAAATCGAACAAACCGGCCACGACGCGTCCCGAAAAGCGCATGTCGCGATTGCGCATCACCACAACCTGCTCTTTTTCAGGATAAACATTAACAATTTGTGCTTCGCTAATCACAAACCATTCGCAACCGTATATGGTCATCTCCTTCTTATCCATATCCAAAATAGCGTAATGGTTCTTGGATTCAAGGGTGATGTTATCGTAGTCCTTCTTCCCAACATCATTGTTCAGATATTGTGAAATTTTGTGACGATAGTAGATTTTGTCGTTGTTGACATCGTATTCCACAAAGCCATCGGCGGCGAACTGAATGAGCAAGGCGCGGACGTCCTCAGGGGAATGCCTTATCACTTGCCCCACCTGCTCAAATGTAAGTGGCTGATAATCATAACTCTTAAATAGTTTCCAAAGCGTAAGAAGCGGATTTTCGCGATTTACGCCCTGTAACTCGCGCATGGTGGCGTAATTGAAGAAGTTCTGCGATTCGAAAGTGGCCGCACTTTCACTATTCATACTGGCCAACGGCTTGAGCTCCACTTTGTCGGTGGACATATCCCAAACCAGCGATTCAACGCGGAGGTCCATTTTGTGGTATGTGTCAAAGAAAGGACTGCGGCCCACACCGTATTTCGGGCGAGTAATCTGCAAAAGAGTCTTTTCTTCATTATAATAAAAGTCCGCCGCCGGATGATAGATGGAGTCTGTGTCAATGTAAATGCTTACATACGAATCCTTTGACCACACAGTCTCTTCCTTAAAAAGGTAGTGCATAGCCCTGACCGACACGACGGCAGTGTCAGCTTTGCGGATGTTAAGGCGAGCCATGTTCCCCGCAGAAGCATAACCTTGGATGGACGCACCACGCATTTCAAAACCACCGATGTAGTCAACATTTTTATAAATATCGTGTACTAAAACCTCTTCATCATAACTGCGGAAACGCGGAAACGACACCTTTTCCTCTTCGCTTTCCAGACCGACTTTGTCTTCCACAACGCCCAAAATGGGGTAGGCAAAAAATTTCGGATAATAAAGTGTGGCGTTTTCCACTTTCACTTTCGGCTGGCGCACATCCACCTCGTAATCATGGAATGTGGCCTTTACCTCGCTGCTCAAACCAGCTCTGTACCACTGAATTGTCCCATGGTCACCTTTCCATTTCTTGCTTCCGGGATAATATTTACCGCTTGTTCCAAGAATTTCCACGCTGTCGCGAGAGCCGGCTCCAACCAAGTCAATGTCCTTGTAGGCGAAATAGGGTTCGCCATTGTCAAGCGCCAAAGCTTCTGCATAACCATACGCCGTCCAACGCGCATTCGGACTATCGTATAAAATATCCTGCGTAAAAACGGAGGTGTAATTTTGCATAATGTGGTGAAAATCAGCCAGGTCATTATCCAAATGATATTGGATGGCCTTGAGCCAGGCACGGTCGTTATCGGTCAGTTCGCTGTTGACAAAGGCATCGAAGGCGTTTTCAAAAGCCTCAAAATGAGGGAAAAAGCGCAGATTTTTGCGCAACAGCATGTTGGCGGTTTCAATAAACGCTTCCTGAAACTCGTCCGTCATCTCCGGACTGTCCCAAAACGCATCGAACTTAGCGACCAGCGCTTCCGCATCTTTTTGCCGCTCCTTGGGAACGGTGGACGCAAATACGCGGACCTCCTCCTTCGTCAACGACGGATCGTTGGAAAAAGCCTTAAAACGTTGCGCGTATGACGGTGCGATAATGAGGAACAAACAAACAATCAAAAATGGAATAGTGATTTTACGCTTCATGCGATTAAGATTTATGAGAATGTATGTTTTTATGTATTAATGAATTATAAAGTTTTTCTAATCAATCAAAGTGAGCAGGATGGCCGTTCTTGGAGGCAAATAGACTTTGAGAACACCGTTAAGGCTAAAGTATTCCGTTGTTTCGTCAATATGGCCGAAACCGCCGAAAAGTGGATTGTCAGAGTTCAGGGAGATTTTGTATTTTCCTGATGGACAATAAATTGGGAAATCTTGAACGGAGCTGTCGGGATGGAAGTTAAATACCAACATATTGTTGCCGCGTTGGAAGGCCAGAATCTGGTTGGCGATATCGCGCACCAGCGGAATTGCAGGTTGGATTAGCACGTCGGAAGCCATCAACGCCTTTGCCATTGCCTGATGAAATGCATTTAAGTACTTGTATTTCAGCGTTTCATTATCGGCCAACGACCATTGGCGACGGGCATAGTGGTATGACCAGCCATTGCCTTCGCGCGGGAAGTCAATCCATTCGGGATGACCAAATTCATTGCCCATGAAGTTCAAAAATCCGCCATCGCAAAGTCCTGCCGTACAAAAAGTTATAAGCTTATGCAAAGCCAATCCCCGGTCCACCTCGATGTCTGGCGTGAAAACAGACATCAGCTGGTACATTTTCGCTCCTATCAATCTGAAAATCAACGTTTGATCGCCCACCATCGCCTGATCGTGGCTTTCCACATAACTGATAACTTTCTCCTCATTGCGATGGTCGGTCAGTCGGAAAAACATGTCGCCGACATGCCACTGCTCATCTGGAATCTCTTTGACCGTTTTCTGCCAAAAATCAGCCACACCCATCGACATACGGTAGTCGAAACCGATGCCGCCCTGCTTGATGGAACATGCCAACCCCGGCATTCCACTCACATCTTCGGCAATTGTAATTGCCTCTTTATCAACTTGATGAACAACCAAATTGGCCAGATAGAGATAGGTCAACGCTTCTTCATCTACGTTGTGGTCAAAATATTGGCGATATTCCAAAAAATCGACGCCAATGCCGTGATCGATGTAGCACATACTGGTCACACCGTCAAAACGGAAACCGTCGAAGTGAAATTCCGTTTGCCAATATTTGAGATTGGAGAGCAGGAACATCAGCGTGTCGTTTTTTCCGTAGTTGAAGCATCGGGAATCCCAGACCGGGTGCTGACCGCGCGCGCCGCAATGAAAATAGAGCGTGGAGCTGCCATCAAAACGGCTCAATCCTTCACGTTCGTTGGCCACGGAATGCGAATGGACAATGTCCAAAATCACGCGTATTCCCAGTCCGTGAGCCCTATCAATCAGGCACTTCAGCTCTTCAGGGGTGCCAAAACGAAATGAGGGAGCGTAAAAATTGGCGACTTGGTAGCCAAAGGAGCCGTAATAGGGATGTTCTTGCACGGCCATCAGCTGCAAAATATTGTATCCCAGCGCTTTCACTCGCGGGAGAACGTTTTCGGCAAATTCAAGATAACTACCCACGCGTGCATCTTCGGTAGCCATGCCGACATGAGCCTCATAAACCAAAGGAACAGCGGGCTTGGGTGGTGCAGGATTCTGCCAGCAGTAATCGCTTTCCGGCATCCACACTTGCGCCGAAAATATCTTACTGTCAGGGTCTTGTACCACACGTCGGACATACGAAGGGAGGCGCTCATCGGCACCATCCTGCCAAACCATCCACAGTTTGTATAGCATTCCGTGACGCAAAAATTCGCGCGGCAGTTCTAATTCCCAATCACCGTTACCAATGGGATGAAGAGCAAAACGTTCTTCGATTTTCCAATACGAAAAATCACCATAAAGGAAAACTTGTCGGGCATTGGGGGCTTTTTCTCGAAAAATCCACGAATTACCAGTAAAATGCAACCCATAATAAAGGTGGTTGTTGCACCGTTCCGCCAACAACTGCGCACCATCGCGGAGCTCCAATTCTTTCAGAATTGAACGCTGGCGACGTTTCTCTAAAGTTGAGGCAAACGGCTTCAACCCAGCATCTGCGGCTACCAATGGGGACACTGTCTTCACGTTGCAAAATTTCAAGCCGCAAAGTTACAAAATCCGCCTTGATTTTGAAAGGGAAATCCAACGATTTTTGTAAGATTTTTTGACCATTTTTCGCTAAATATTCCTACACGGAATCCCGCCCGCCATTCTTTCTTCTTTGGATTTCCAACAAATATTTTTGTAAAATTTTATCAACAATTGATAGTTTATTTTCAAACAATCATGAAGGAAAATATGGTTTTCACATTTGTAAATCTATTTTGTATGACAAAAAATATAATTGTTGTTTTGAATTTGTTTACAACATAAATAAAGCGTTATAATATTTTTGTAAAAAGATAATTATAATAAAAATTTTTCATCACACAAAGCAGGCACGCGCTATCTTCTTTTTAATATAAATATTTTATTATATAAATGATTTATAATAAATTAAAATGATTTACTAAATATATAGTTTATATCTCTGAAATCGCTCGTTTTTTACACATTCACAAATGTAAATATAATACAACTTTATAAAATTTACAATTGTAAATATATTATCATTCTGTAACAAATTTATAATTCTATCGTAAATCAAGCGTTTTAACAAAAGTAAATCAACAAAAGTCAGCATTTATGGATGTTCAAATCAACAGTCGAATAAAGGAAATTATGGAGCACGCCAAACTCACGCCGTCGGATTTTTCGGCAGCAATCGGCATCACACGTTCCAATTTATCGCACATTCTCTCGGGACGAAATCAGCCCAGTTTTTCGATGTTGGAAAAGATTCTAAAAGCGTTTCCTGAAATTCGCACCG
>JAKSMF010000073.1 GCA_024400775.1 Bacteroidales bacterium
AACGCCTGCTCGAGACCGCCAGAAATTTCTTAAGTATGGGTATACCGTTAGAAACAGTTGTCCAAGCGACAGGGTTAAGCGTGGAAGAACTTCAGCCGTTTTTGTAATCCATTTTTAACGGAATAAATCGCACAAGGCCGGAGCATCGTCAAGTGCTTCCTGAAGGACCAGGACAACCAAATACTCACACGCGGCGTCGGCATTTGTTACATTTTTTTGCGTAATTTTGCCGCCGAACAGCCGGACGTCACGGAGCGTATGCGCATGTGGATGCACATACTGTGGGGCATGGGCGACATGGACGAGGCCGACTACCTGAAAATGCCCCCCTTCTTCCGCGGACTGATGGACACCTGTAGAATCAAAAAACTGAACACCATGGCAAAGGAAAAGTACAGAAAGAGCGTGCTGGAATACGAAGACGTCCGCATCGCCGTCGAAGACAACCATAAAATCGGATTCGCGGAAGGCTTGGAAAAAGGTATGGAAAAAGGAAAACAGCGCCTGCTCGAGACCGCCAGAAATCTCTTAAGCATGGGCATCCCATTAGAAACAGTTGTCCAAGCGACAGGGTTAAGCGTGGAAGAGCTTCAGCCGTTTTTGTGACCTTATTCTAAACTGTTGCTGTCTGCTAAACATTCTCATTTCGTCTTATCTGTTTCTGGCAAAGAAGGATTATATTCCGATAATGGCGATTATTGGCAATAAAAAGTTGTTTTCCACCTTTGGCGGGGAAATTAAATGGCAGAAATTTTTCTTTTGAATGACTTTCTCTTGATGGAAAAGGACTAAACAAGGAATATTTTGCCGTTTTCTTTTTTGCTATTTTTGCACAAAAATAAAATAAAGATGGAGCAGCCAGAAATCATCGCATTGCGCAAGGCCGTGGAGGCCACCATTCCGAGAAAAATCAAGACACCTTACGACTTCAACTACTTGGCTGGAGCCATTATGGAGCGTACGAAGGAGATGCTTTCCGAAACAACTTTGAAGCGGGTGTGGGGCTATATCGACGGCTACGACACCATTCGTCAGCACACGTTGCAGGTGCTGGCGCGCTTTGCCGGCTACGAAAGTTACGAGGATTTTTACGCTCATTTCATTGCCACAAGCGATTCTGCGGTGGTGGCGGGACAGTCGGTGCAGTGCGAACAGTTGGAGGCAGGCGCGAAAGTGCGTTTCGCGTGGCTGCCCGACCGCGAGTGCGTGGCCGAATTCCTCGGCGGACAGCGTTTCCGCGTGGTTTCCACCGCCAACACCCAACTGCACCTCGGCGACTACTTCTGCACTCCCCTATTCATCTTGGGCGAACCGCTCTATCTGCACAACATCGAGCGCGACGGCAAGCCACTGCCCACCTACGTGGTTGGCAAAAAGTCAGGACTTACCGCGGTGGAGGTGTTGTCTTGTTGAAAGGGTTTAGGGTGTAGGACTTTCCCCATTCCACCATTCGTCAATTTCGAAATTTGTTGTAATTTTGCATCGAAATTTTATGATTGTAAAATTTACGGTTGTAAAAAATGAAAAAGTTTTACGATAGAGAAAAGGAAATCACATTACTGAAAGATTTGCAAAGGCAGTCGTTCAATGATTATTCGCGATTTGTCGTTCTGACTGGCAGGCGGCGAGTCGGCAAAACGAGTCTGGTTTACAGATTGATGCAGGAAACAGAAAATGAAGCCCCCGGATTGTATTTTTTTGTGGGCAGAAAGACGGAGGGAATGCTGGTGGCTTCATTCGTGGAAGAAGTTCAGCAGAAATTGGGGGAATTTATTCCAGGGAGTGTCAGGACTTTCAGAGAACTTTTTCAATTGTTGATGGAGATTGCCAAACGCAGAAAATTCACGCTGTTTATTGATGAATTTCAAGAATTTGACAATATCAATTCCGGTATATTCAGCGACATACAAGAATTGTGGGACAAATACAAAAAGCAGACGAATGTCTATATGATTGTTTCCGGTTCCATTTTCAGAATGATGGAGAAGATTTTTAAGGATGAAGAGCAGCCGCTGTTCGGACGAGACGACTGTACCATTAAGCTTCAACCTTTTTCTACTCGAGTGATGAGTGAAATTCTTCGTGACCACAAGCCCAATTATACTCCGGATGATCTTTTGGCTTTGTGGACCATCACGGGTGGGGTGGCGCGCTACATAGAATTGCTTATGAATAACGGTTGCACGGATGTGGGAAAAATGGTCCGTTATGTGTGCAGCAGTGGCGATAGCTATTTTGTTGATGAGGGCAAGAAGATTCTCATTCAGGAATTTGGAAAGAATTACGGCACCTATTTTAGCATTTTGGGACAAATCGCCCGTGGCGATGTCACTCAACGTGAGTTGGAGGCCTCTTTGGGAATGGACAGTTTGGGCGGCCAGCTGAAAATTTTGGAAGAACGCTATGGCATTATTCGTAAAAAACGGCCGATTGAAGCCAAAGGAAGTTCACAAACTGTCAGATACGAGATTGTGGACAACTTTTTCCGCTTTTGGTTCCGCTATATGCAACGATATTCCGCACTAATTGAGCTGCAGAATATGCAGGCGTTGGAGCAAATTATTTTGGATGACTATCCCACTTTTTCAGGGCTTGCGCTTGAACGTTGGTTCCGTCAGAAATGGATGGAATCGGGCCGCTACAAGCAAATAGGGAACTGGTGGGTGACGAAAGAAAAGGCGCGCAAACTGACCAACAACAAAGGCAATGCCGACGATTTTGAGATAGACATTGTGGCTGTGACATTGAACGATGAAGTAGAGGCCTACGAGGTCAAGCGCAATGCCGACAAATTCAGAATGTCGCGTTTGGAAGAGAAAGTGGCCGTTATGCAGAACACCGTTTTCAAAAACAAAAGTGTGACTTGCCTCTGCGCCTCGATGGCGGATATGGAGGTGGAAAGGGGTTAGGGTGCAGGGGTTAGGGGTTAGGGTTTAGGGCTTAGGAGGATGAAGGGCTCCAAGTTCCAAGTCTAAAGTCGTTGTAAGACGGAGAAGAATTGCGCAAAGAAAATTTCTGGCGGATTTCTTGTTTTGCTCCGCGGGCGGCGCGACTATTTCCGAGAACAGCGGAAACAATGGAATAGGCCTCAATAACAGAAGCTGCTCCCTTGACAGGAAGCAGCTTCAACCTACAAAAATTAGAAAGTGATTTATTAACAGGGAAGATTATAAGTCATCGAATCTGTCATCCAATTGGAAATATCTCTTCTCTTGCGCCGAAGTTAAGTTAGCACTGCTTATTTTGCTTAACAAATTAATAATCTGTTCCTCTTTGTTGTCGTAAGCGCTGCTCATCTCGTCAAGATTGGCCAGCTGACCGAGCAGTCTGTCAACTTCATTAAGCATCTGGTCGATTTCGGCCGAACTGTACTCTTTCTTGGAATCGTTATCGGAAGAGGTGGAGCTGGCGGTGCTTTGCGGAACTTCTTTCTTGAATGAGGAGATGGTAAAGGTAAATTCTCCCTCTTTGTTTTGCAGTTCGCCGGGAGACCATCTGACAATATTCTCTTCGCCGACAGCTTCTTCCCAAATGGTTTTCAGGTCATCGCCGCTATAGCAACCCGAAAAACCACAGGCATCTGCTCTTACGGTTTTAACCACGTTTCCACTTTTGTCCTTAACGGTAATTCCAAAACCGAAGTTCCCTGTGACGTATGTTCCGGAATACCCAGCCGGGGCATAGCCTTCGGCATCAAAATCAAATTCTTTGATTTTTTTGATCTTCACGGTGATAAGGTTGTGGTCATCAATGGTTGCCGCACCTTCTGCTACTTGGAAATAATCGCCCAAGTCTCCTTTGATTGTGGTAGAACTCGGTTTGAGTGTGGCCGTACATCGTTGAGGTTCATCTTCCTTGTTGTTTCCACAAGATGCTAAAAACAAGCAAACAAGTACAAGTAAGCCTATCTTTTTCATAGTTTTCAACCCGTTATATACCATCGGTCCATCGGTTGTTAGTGTTTTCCCCTACTCACTTATGGCTTTTCAGGTGACTCCTTTTGTTTTGCAAAAGTAGCCCAAAAAGCTGCCGCTATTAGTCCTAACAAAGTCCTTGTTTAGTCCTTGTTTGGTCCTTTATTTCGCAGCTCCGGAGGGAGTGGGAGTTAGGAGGACGAAAGAAAATTTCTGACGAATTCTCAGTTTCGCGCCGCTGGCGGCGGGGCTCAATGATTATGAAAACGGGCGGCTGATTCAACGGCCGCCCGTAGTAACTTCTTATTATTTGGCATATTTGGATTTCAGGGATTCCATATCGGCCTTGGTGGCATTGTTTTTCATATAGATCATCTGCAATTCCCAATATGAGTAAGTCTGCGGGCTACAGTGATTATAAGATGAAAGGAGAGCAATCCCGGATTTTACAGTAACGATTCCGTTTTGGGAACGGGAAGAATCCAGCAATAATAATTTTGCACGTCAAATTTTTTATATTCAATTTTGTAAGAATTACTGATACGAAAATTTGGATAGTCCTTCCATTTGTTCTCTTCGGCATTGAATACTTCATCGTTTTCGTTATGACGCCATGCCATTTCTCCTTTGGAACGTTCTGATACATTCATAGCAAAATCGCGATATTGAACAAGTCCCTTGTTGGATGCAGGAAAATTCACATAATTATCATCGTTGATCAAGAAGACGGCAATACCGCCAACAACGTTTTTAAAGGCGGCGGAGGTGATTTCCAGACGACGTACATCTCTCCAAAAACCATAGCGGCCTAAATCTTGAGCTGCTTGATCTTTAATGATTTTGCATTCTTTATCATACGTTTCTCCAAAACGAGTATGATTGAGAAGTTCAACGTTTTTTGTCTTATACTTAAGTTCAATCGGAAGCCAAACATTGTTTTGATGAACCACAATGTCAACGGCCAATTCGTCTTCTTTCCATGGGAATGTTTTTTGCCATTGCTCTTTATCAAGGCTCAACTTCTCTCTCAAAAAATCTGTGGCGACCTTATATTCCAATTCAACGTCATATCCTTTTCTTAGAAGAAAAAAAGCTAAATTCATCTGTAAATCTCTTTCGTTGAAAAAGATTTTATCGTTTTCTTCGAAAAATTCAGATAAATGGTTTATTACTTCATTTTGGCAATCCGCAGAATGGGAACTTTCAGTGTCTGTTCCGCCGGATGACGTTTGTGGACTTGTGTGTTTCGAATATGGCGTTTTGAGAATTTTGTCAGCCTGCTCCTTATGTTCGACAAGATAGTTGGCAAGTTTTGATCCGAAAGTTTGAGTATTCCAATCTTTACTATATTCAAAACCTAATTTTTCGGCAATATCTTGTAAAGCTTTTTTTACAATCTTGCAATCTTGGTATATCTCTATCTTTCCATCAGGGAATTTATTAATGGTTATGTCATTGAATTGGGCTGTTTTCCCATCTCCAAACTCATTCACAAGATGTCGTCCGAGGTCTTGAGTGTTCCATTTTTCTTCCACAGGAAAGTTCTTGCTGCGAGCGATGTCTTTCATCGTGGCTTTTGCGTTACTGAAAACGCGAACAACATCAACGTGCCCATTGTCTGCAATTTGGATGATGTATTCTCCTGCGATTATAGATTTTTTGCCATGATTAATTGATTTTAATTTTATGATTATTTGATTTCTATGATTTCATATTGGTTGAGAAAGCGCTCTTTATAAACTGCTTTGCTGCCTTTGGGAACGTGCAAAACGGTGCCGCTTTCAAAAGGATGCGAAGAATTATTCTCCTTCCCGTGTTGGCACAGATAATTTTCTGCCCCAAAAATGATGTGACATTTTTGAACGGAAAAGTCTCTGAAGAGTAGGTCGTCGCTTAAAACGTTAATTATGAGATCTCTATGGCAGCCGAAAAAAGCTCGGCTCCCGATTTCAGTGACGGATGCGGGTAAAATAATGTGCTGAATGCAAGAACATCCGTAGAACGCTTTTTCGTGGATGTGTTGGAGGGTTTTCGGCAAAAGCGATACCTCTAAGTTTTCGCAACCCGAAAAAGTTTCTGGAAAAATATCTGACAACGGATGTGGCAGCTTGATGTTCCGAAGCGCTTTACAATCTTTGAATGTTTGTGCTTCAATCTTCACTCCATTCGGGATAGTAACTGAAGTCATCGGGGCATTGCTGAATCCTGAAATGGATTTCACCATCACACCATTGAGTTGAACGGGAATTTCAATTTCCCCGAAAAACAAATCTCGCTGTTCGACAGTATATCCGCCGCATAAGGTGCCTTCGTCAGTGATTGAAAAACAATCGTTAATTGTCATTTTACCTGTTAATTTAAATTTCCATTGACAACTGTTTGTAATCCAGTTAGTAATGATTTTTCATTAATATAAGATGCTGGTCTCTAATTTAAATTAAAGACCAGCACAATACTAAGAAACTACGATAAGATTTCGTACTTCTGGCTTCCCCAGCCTGAGCACATTCCAGCGTCTTTTCCACCAACTGCTTCCAAAGCAGCTTTTATTTCCGTATCAAGAGGGTGGCCGGTTGAATAATTTGATGGTACATTAAATGTGAATCCAGGACCAATTTTGTTGTTGATTTTGATCTTCGTTTTTAATTGCCATATTTTACCCATAATTATAAAAATTTAAATTTTACCTACTCTTTTTTGGATTTTCGGCTTCCTCCGTAATTATTTTCTTTTTGCAAATATCTCCCAAAATCCACTCTCTTTTAGTCCGCAATTAGTCCTTGTTTGGTTCTTGTTTAGTCCTTTTGCGTGAACATTAAAACAGCTAATTGTGTTCTATCAATGCGATGGCAAAAATACGAATTTTTGAGAAAACAATAAGTTTTATTGCAATTTCAGAAAATAAATATTACGAAACTACAACTTAATATTGAAATTTCTCATATATCCATTGAAAAATCAATGTTAATTTTGCGCTATGGATATTGTACAGAACATTAAGAAGATTCGAATCGCGAAGAATATCAACCAGGATGTCATCGCAATGGCCTTGGGATTTGATGTCTCCAATTGGAACAAAATCGAGAACGGAAAGCAGCAGCTGAAAGTCAATCAGCTTGAGAAAATCGCACAGGTTTTGGGCGTGAATGTGATCGACATCTTCACCTATCCCGATGTGTATGTCAACCCGGCCACCCTGCGCAACGGTGAGCGCATTTCCGTCACCTTCGACATCCCGCTGGAGAACAAAGCCACCCTGCTGAAAATGATCCACGCAAAGCCGGAGGAAGAGTAGGGCTTAGGGTTTAGTGGTTGGAGGACGGAGGATTTTTTTAATTGAGAATTGAGAATTTTCACTTTTTGAGGATGGTACAATTGAGTGCGACTGGAAATCACAATCTCCCGAACAGAATCGTAATAATCTCCCGAACAGAATCGTAATAATCTCCCGAAAATTTTACAAAATCGCTTTTGTATTTTGCTTATTATTAGTATTTTTGCAGTCTGGTTTAATTATTTTAATAAAATGGAAAATTTTACATACAAACCTCGGATTGCAGATACCATTTTACAACGAAAAATGCAAGGGAAAGGAGCTGTCTTGATAGAAGGTCCCAAGTGGTGCGGCAAGACGACTACAGCACAACAAATAGCAAAGAGTTCTTTGATGCTGGGCAAGAAAAGTGTTCTTGAAAAAAGCAGGGAGTTGGCGGAATTCAATCCAGACTTGCTGCTGGCTGGAGATACGCCTCGCTTATTGGATGAATGGCAGACAATTCCCGCCTTATGGGATGAGGTGCGCAGCACTGTGGATGAACGCCATCAATTGGGCCAGTTCGTTTTGACAGGGTCTTCTGTGCTTCCAGAAGCAACGGAAACCATTCATAGCGGAACTGGGAGAATCGGACATCTGAATATGCGTCCGATGAGTTTGTACGAGTCAGGAGAGTCTAATGGAACCGTTTCTCTGAGCTGCCTTTTCAATGGAGAAAATCTGGGAACTTGTCGTAACGAATTAGTTCTTCAAGACATCTGCTACCTGATTTGTCGTGGTGGTTGGCCACAAGCCACGCTCTTACAAGGAGATGTGGCGTTGGATCAGGCATTTGATTATGTAAAATCGGTTGTTTCTAAAGACATCATCCGCGTGGACCAAGTGCGGCGCTCTCCCGAACGTGCAAGGATGATAATGAGGTCGTATGCACGCAATCAGGGACATCAAATTCCATACACGACTATCTGTGAGGATATTAAATCTAATGACAGACAAAGCATTAGCGATGATACAGTGGCCGACTATGTGGAGGCACTCCGCAAACTTTTCGTTGTGGAAGATATGCCTGCCTGGAATCCGAATTTGCGAAGCAAGACGGCCATACGCACCTCTCACAACCGATATTTTGTTGATCCGAGCATCGCAGCGGCATCTCTGCGAGTGAGTCCGAAAGATTTGGAACAAGATCCCAAGGCCTGTGGAATGTTTTTTGAAGGGTTGGTGGTTCGAGATTTGCGCATTTTTGCTGACGCACTATTGGGCGAAGTCTATCACTATCGCGATAACCGCGGTTTGGAATGCGATGCGGTCCTGCATCGTCGCAACGGACAATATGCGTTGATTGAAATCAAGTTGGGCGGCATTACGAAAATCAAAGAAGGAGCTGCCACTTTGAATGCTTTGAAGCAGGATTTGGATCCAGCGAAAATGCCGATGCCATCCTTCTGTATGATTGTTACGGCGGGGGGTGATTACGCATATCAACGTAAGGAAGACGGGATTTTCGTGGTCCCCATCGGTTGTCTGAAACCCTGATTCCGACGAGCCGGAGGAAGAGTAGGGCTTAGGGCTTAGGGTTTAGGGTTTAGGGCTTAGGGTTTAGTGGTTTAGGGCTTAGGGTTTAGTGGTTGGAGGACGGAGGATTTTTTTAATTGAGAATTGAAGAATATTTTCCGCCTTTGGCGTGAAACAAGAAATGCGCAGGAAATTTTGAGGAAATTAAAAGGAAATTTTTTTGCCTGTTGTGTTTTGTGTGTTAGGGAAAGTGATTTTTGCAACGAGAAAATATAAGGTTTGCAGTTTGGCAATTAAGTTTTTTTATTAACAAACAAGCAGTTATCGAGTGCCTTTGTACGGAGTAGAGTCCAAGCGTATCTTGCTGATTTATACGCTGAAAATTTAAGGATTTTCTGATAAGGGGAATTATCCGCATTGCGAACTCTCCGCTCTGCACATCGCAAGTCCCGAATTGTCAGTTCACGGCTTATTAAAAGAGAACTCGCTTTGCCGCTGCTGCCTCGCTTTTGTAAGGAAACCGAGCCAAAGGCGGTTGCAGTCGGACTATTTTTTCCATTGTTATTTCATTATGAAACAGCAAGAAAAAGAAAAATTTCCTGCGCATTTCCTTGAAATTTCCTGCGCATTTCCTATATTACGCCGCAGGCGGCATCCATCCCTTCACCCATTCATCCAATTAACCGTTTAACCGACGTTAACCGTTTCCACATCTCATAATTCCCATTATGCGAACATCTCGTTCCCATCATTGTGGCATTTACAAGATGAAAGGAGATAATTCCGTTTTTAATTGAAAATTGGAAATTGGAAATTGAGAGGACGAAGGTCCAAAAATGTAAGTGCAAAGCCAAACTTGTTTGAGCTTTGCCGAGCGAAGAGGAATAAAAGAAGCACAGCTTCTTAATGACGAGAACAATGAGAACAATGAGAACAACGAGAATGAAATTTCCTGCGCATTTCCTCTATCACGCCAAAGGCGGAAAATGATTTTCAATAAAAAAGGCTTTCAACTTTCCATGATCTCCATTCCGGAATAAAAAACATTCCGAAAGGAGTGATTCCGAAAAAAATTGTACTTTTGCCGTTGAGTACTATTCTGCGCTCACGTTTGGCGAACGACACCAATGCGAACCATACAACATGAAGAATTGTACTCGAAAACGGAAAAGCTGCAATTATTAACTTCTGACAAATCCCATGAAAAAACCCCTTTGCATTCTTTTGGGAACCATTCTGTTGCTGACGACGCGCGTTTTCGCCCAAAGCGCCGGGCAAGACTTGCTGCTGGAAAAAGCTTATAAGCAAAAGTCATCTTGGTTGCTGGAGCTCTTCTTCCAGAATTGGGCAGATGAGGTGCAACCGCGCGACACGGTCGGACTAAATGCTTATACCACAGAAGCATACCGACTTTTTAGTGTTTTCTATCAGCCGCTTGATTTGACCCGCTACCCCCACATGGACAGATGGGATGAATCGTATCAGGAGCCTTCTTGGTTTATCGTGCAGGGACAGCTCCACTACGTCTATGTCACGGATCATATCTATTTCACGCAGCAGGAGTTGGACTCTGTGACCATAGAATACGTTCACCAAAATGTGCCGGAGGAAAAGTGGTCATACTATCTCGAGCGCGACGCTGAGGGAAGGTTTCTGCACCACATTCGCGTTCCGAAGCTGTCTGACCCGCCAAAGCAGATTATTGATTCGGCGCTTGATTTCCGTCCGCCCGTTTCCTTCGCTGGAAAGGGAATCGTTTATCTGACGAGTGGTTACAAAAAATTGTTGGATGAATTTTTGAAGGCGGAGCACATCATCGACATGGACAACCACGTGGTCTATCCCTCGCCATCGGAGCGCGAGAGCGAAGAGCGCATGAACTTTTTCAGTCAGTCCGCGCTGATTCACGCCGGGCATTGGGGCGGCTATTGGCAGTACGAGACATATCCGCAGGCATACTCCATCACCTTCGACAAGGCGATGCAGCGGGCCAGCATCGACTACATCCTTAGATACGAGGTCGGCACAGCCATTTTCGAAAAGCAGAATGGGGAGTGGAAATTTGTCAAGATAACTTCTTGGTGGAAAGAGTAGGGGATATTGCCGAGCATTATTTCAGATTTTACAAACGAACTTGCAAACAGTGTATTATGGAAAGACCAATTAACGAAACAGCTGCCAGAGGAAGCGTCACCATTGGCCGAAGCAAGCGCCGAATTTCGGTGGTGGACTGATGGTATAGGCGGTTGCTCCTGATGCCGTCGGCACTGACTGCGTTTTTTCCCTTTGTTACCTTTTCACCGACAGCAAGGTTATCGCCAATCCTTTGTTATGGAAGATCACTATTATTGCAACTTGCTGTTTCTCATTATTTTACTCTTTCATCAATAAAGGTAGTTTGGTGGAGGAAGTCACGGTGGACTACGACCGGCGCGAGATTCGGGTGCTGCGTTACGACCTGCGGCGAAGAAAGCATCAGGAAGTCATTTCTTTGGAAGGATTCAAATGGAGTGTGGTGTGGGGCGGCAAAAGTCCCAACCGGCTACGGATTTGTCCAGCGAAGGGCCCGCGGCTTGTGATTTGTGAAAGTTCGTTAGGCTGGACGACCGACGACTGTTTGCACTTACACCGCGCGTTGACGGCAATTGTGGAGCGCGAGGACAAGTTGTGGGGAATCAAGGACTGAGCATTCATTTCCGGAGGAGCGGCCGGCGGTTCATTCTCAAAAAAATCCGTATCTTTGCCGCATTGTTGTAAAATGGCGGTGAAGTGGGGTAGCGAGATGAAAGTGGCTGATTATTAATGGAATAGTCAAATCATTCAACAAGCAAGAATTTGTAAAAAAGATGGCGAAAAAGGAATATACGACAATTGACCTATTTGCGGGGTGTGGTGGACTCTCTCTCGGTTTGTATCAAGCAGGGTGGAAGGGGCTGTTTGCTA
>JAKSMF010000074.1 GCA_024400775.1 Bacteroidales bacterium
GTACCCGCTAAAGACGCTGATTAACGCAAATGGATCGCTGACGCTCGCCTTTGTACCCGCTAAAGACGCTGATTAACGCGAATGGCTTGCTGACGCTCGCCTTTGTACCCGCTAAAGACGCTGATTAACGCAAATGGATCGCTGACGCTCGCCTTTGTACCCGCTAAAGACGCTGATTAACGCGAATGGCTTGCTGACGCTCGCCTTTGTACCCGCTAAAGACGCTGATTAACGCAAATGGATCGCTGACGCTCGCCTTTGTATCCGCTAAAGACGCTGATTGACGCGAATTGCTCGCTTACGCTCGCTTCCTACTTCTTGCTTCCTGCTTTCAATTCGATGGCAATAATTGAGGCGGAAAATCGTTATAATTTTTATGAAACAAAAAAACCGCTTAATCGTTTTATTATTGGGCGGCGCGTTATTATTATGCCTCACGATGGAGGCTTGCGCGCCCAAAGTTTACGGTGCCCGTCCGCACCGTCGCGACCGCCATTGCGGGTGTGAGAACAAGGCCGTTGATGCGCCTACTGAAAATTATTATCTAACAGAAAATCAAATAAATACAAGATGAAACCCTCAACCAAGAGAATTTTCCAAGAGATTGAAAAATACTTCTTTATCTGTTTGGGACTCGCCATTTTCGCATTCGGGTGGACGGCGTTTCTGATTCCGCAGCAAATCACCGGCGGCGGCATCAGCGGTATTTCCGCCATCATTTATTTCGCCTGCGACAAGATTCCGGTCGCTGTTTCCTCACTTGTACTCAACCTCATCCTTGTCGCCATCGCCTGGCGGATTCTGGGGCGGCGTTTCTGCATCGACACGCTCATCTGCTCCGTCATACTTTCGTTGATGCTGCAGGCGGGACAGATGATTTTCCCTGAGGCGCTCGTTCCTGACGACCCGTTCATGTGTGCCGCCATCGGCGCGGTGCTCTCGGGTGTCGGCATAGGCATGGCCCTCACCAACGGAGGAAACACCGGCGGCACCGACATCATCGTGCTGATGATTGCCAAATACAGAAAGGTTTCGTATGGACGTACCAGTCTGTACCTCAACATTTTAATCGTGCTATCATCAATTCTCATCACGCACGATCCGGTGAAACTGGTTTATAGCACCGTCGTACTTTTCATCTACATTTTCGTTTCCGATATTGTCATTGATGGTTATCGCCAGACGTTCCAGTTCATGGTCTTTTCCAACAAAAACCACGAAATTGCCGACAGAATCAACAAAGATTTGCACCGCGGCGCCACCTTCCTCAAGGGAACGGGCAGTTACAATCGTCAAGAGACCGAGGTACTGCTTATCATATCGCACCGCTCCGACCGAGCCAACATCATCCGCATCATCAAGGAGGTCGATAGCAGCGCGTTCATTTCCGTTTCCAAAGTACAGAGTGTCTTTGGAAAGAATTTCGAAGAGATAAAATAATTTAACAACCACCAATTTCAAACAATATGGATAACGCAATTATTGAAAACGCAAAAATTTGGTTATCAGACAAATATGATAATAAAACGCGTACTGAGGTTCAGCGTTTGATGGACGAGGATCCGGCAGAACTGACGGAATCCTTTTATCGCACGCTGGAGTTTGGGACGGGCGGTTTGCGCGGCATCATGGGTGTCGGCTCGAACCGAATGAACAAATACACGGTCGGGGCGGCGACGCAGGGCTTGGCGAACTATCTGAAAAAGAACTATCCGAATGTGGCGTTGAAGGTGGTTGTTTCGCACGATTCCCGCAACAACAGTCGTTTCTTTGCGGAAGTGACGGCGCAGGTGATGGCGGCAAACGGCATTTTCTGCTATCTTTTTGAATCACTGCGCCCTACACCGGAATTGTCATTCGCGGTACGTCATTTGGGCTGTCATGCCGGCGTGATGGTCACTGCATCGCACAATCCGAAAGAGTACAATGGTTCCAAGGTTTATTGGACCGATGGCGGGCAGATTGTGCCGCCGCACGACAAGGGGATCATTAACGAAGTCAACGCGGTTACATCGGTGGACCAGATTTGTTGGGAAGGCAATCCCGACAAGATTAAAATCATCAGTCACGAGGTGGACGACAGCTATCTGGCACGCGTTAAAGCGCTGTCGCTCAATGCCGAAGCCATCAAGCGCAACCACCAGTTGAACATCGTCTATACACCGCTGCACGGTACGGGCATCACGATGGTGCCGGAAGCGTTGCGCCAGTTTGGTTTCACCAACGTGACGATTCTGGAATCGCAGCGCGTCCCCGACGGCAATTTCCCGACGGTAGCGTCTCCGAACCCGGAAGAGCGTACGGCGATGGAGTTGGCGATTAAAAAAGCCGACGAAATCAGGGCGGACCTGGTGCTTGCCACCGACCCGGATGCTGACCGCGTAGGTATCGCCGTCCGTAACGACAGCGGCGAAATGGAATTGCTGAACGGCAACATGACTGGTTCATTATTAGTAAATTACGTACTTTCACAATGGGAAAAGTGGAATAAGATAACGGGTAAAGAATTTACCGTAAAGACCATCGTCACCACGGAATTGATTCGCGACATTGCCGCCTCCTACAACGTTCCCTGTCACGATGTGCTTACGGGCTTTAAGTATATTGCTGAAAAGATTGAGAATGAAAAAGATAGGACTTTCATCGTGGGCGGTGAAGAGAGTTACGGCTACTTGGTCAGCGACTTCGTACGCGACAAGGATGCGGTATCGGCCTGCTGTATGATTGCGGAGATGGCGGCTGTGGCGGCGGACGAAGGAAAGACGCTGTACCAAAAGTTGCAGGATTTGTACGTAAAACACGGATTTTACAAAGAAGATTTGCTTTCGATTACGCGCAAGGGGCAGGCAGGTGCAGCGGAAATACAGCAGATGATGGCCGACTACCGCAGCAATCCGCCGAAAAGCATCAACGGTTCGCCCGTAAAGATGATAATGGACTACAAAGCCAGTGTGTGTCAGAATGTTGCCAACGGCGAAACGACGCCGATAACGCTTCCCAAATCCGACGTGCTGCAGTTCTTTACCGAAGACGGCACCAAAATAACGGTACGTCCATCGGGCACAGAACCGAAAATTAAGTTCTATTTCGGTGTAAAAGAAGAACTTACAAATCGAGCAGACTTTGAGGAAGTAAAATGCAAACTTGGCGAAAAAATTCAGCAGGTCAAAAAATCGCTTGGATTATAATTTTATAAAAACATCAACAGAGCACTATTTTCTCAAAGAAAACGTGTACTTTTGCACAGTTGAAATAAATAATCATAAACTAATAATGCAATGAAAAAAATCGGTTTAGTATTACTGACAGTCATCGCCATTGTCTTTGCTGGTTGCAAGCAGGAGATGAAGAAAGAAGACGTTGAAAAGGGCGTAAAAGAGATGTTCAAGAGTGTCAAGACCAACGGTATCGACAAGGCCATGAAGGAGTTTGCCGACGGCTACGACAAGATGTCGGACAGCGACAAGCAGAAATTCCAGGATGCCTTTAACGGCAAGGAGTTCAAGATCATGAAGATAGAGGGGAACCAAGTAACGGCCGAGGTGTATGTTTCGCCCGCTAATGGAGGCCAGATTTTGGTAAAAACGGTCATCTTCAAAGTCATCCAAGTAGATGGCAAAATGCGTGTAAAAGACATCATTAACGTGGTCGAAGACACATTCGGCGGACAGTCGAGCGCAACAGATGCAGCCCCGCAAACCGCCGACGAGAACACGGACGAAGCGTTGAGCGAAGAGCACGACTAAGCCGCCCGCCTCGTACGACATAATTATATCAGACCAGCCCTAATTACAGGATATATGTTCCTATAAAGGGAATTATAAGAAGTGCTTTTGTATTGCCGCCTTTGGCGGAAGAGAGGAAATGCGCAGGAAATTTCAAGGAAATGCGCAGGAAATTATAAGGAATTTTTTTTGTTTTACGAAAAGCGGAATTTTAAGCACTGCGCTTTCCGACTGCATCCGCCTTGGCTCGGTCTTCCTTACAAAAGCGAGGAGTTGTGGAGCGCCCGTGCGAGGCCGTGTCCGAAGCAAACAGGATGCTGAAAAGCATCCGTTTGCAAGTTTGGGCTCGCACAGCGGAACAACGACCGATTTTGTTGGAAGCCGAGGCACAGCGGAAAAGCGTGTTTTCTTTGCCTCTTTCTTTTTCACAAGAGAAAAAGAAAGAGGAGTATGCAGAAAACCGATAATCAAACGATTACGCTATTTAAAGCAGGTGATTTCGGCTTCTAATAATTCCCTTTATGAGAAAATAGCGGATTAGAAGTAACAAAAAAAGCGACCTTTCGGTCGCTCTTTTTGTTACTTCATGCGTGCGGACTATTCATCCAGAGCAATAGCACCCAGGGGGCAAGCGCTAGCGCAAGCGCCACATTCGATGCATTCATCGGGATTGATTTTGTAGATGTCGCCTTCGGAGATAGCTCCAACCGGGCATTCGCCAGCGCAAGTACCGCAAGCTGCGCAAGAATCAGAAATTTTGTAAGCCATAATAAATTTGTTTTTGTTGTTTTACGCGGCAAAAATACTACATTTTTTAGAATTAGCGAGGCCGTTTTTATTTTTTTCACATTGAAAAAAATTTCATCGCTTTTATGTATATTTGCAACGATTAGGCAATATTTATCATATTTTATATAAACATCTAATAATCATTACTTTATATTGATAATAACATTGTATTTATTACAAAATACGACCCTTTTATGAAAAAAATCCTCATCACCGGCGGTGCCGGCTTCATCGGTTCGCACGTCGTCAGACTCTTTGTCAACAAATATCCCGACGTCGAAATTTTCAATCTTGACAAGCTAACCTACGCAGGGAACCTTGAAAATCTCACCGATATCGATCAAAAAAGCAACTATCATTTTGTGAAAGGCGACATTGTGGATGCCGAATTCATCAACCAGCTTTTTGAAAAAGAGCGTTTTGACGGTGTTGTTCACCTCGCCGCCGAATCACACGTGGATCGCTCCATCACCCACCCGACGGAGTTCATCTTCACCAACGGCGTCAGCACGGTCAACCTGATGAACAACCCAAAAAACATCTGGAAAGACAATTACGAAGGCAAGCGCTTCTACCATATTTCCACCGACGAGGTCTATGGTGCGCTCGGTGACACCGGCTCCTTCAAAGAAACCACTCCCTACTCCCCGCACAGTCCGTATTCGGCTTCCAAGGCCAGCTCCGACCATTTCGTGCGTGCCTATCACGACACCTACGGCATGCCGACCGTCATCTCCAACTGTTCCAACAACTATGGTCCCAACCAATTTCCAGAGAAACTTATTCCGTTGTTTATCAACAATATAAAACATAACAAATCGCTACCGGTATATGGCAAAGGCATCAACGTGCGCGATTGGCTGTACGTGGAAGACCACGCCCGCGCTATCGACCTCATTTTTCACAAAGGTCAAACCGGCAGCACCTACAACATCGGCGGCAACAACGAGTGGAAAAACATCGACCTCATCAAGAAGTTGATTGAGATTTTGGACAGAAAGCTCGGTCGCCCGGAAGGGACTTCCTTACAGTTAATTACATACGTTACCGACCGCGCGGGGCACGACCTCCGTTACGCCATTGATGCCACCAAACTGCGCACCGAACTGGGCTGGGAGCCGACCATCAAGTTTGCGGAAGGTTTTGAGCAGACCGTAGATTGGTATCTTTCCAACGAAGTATGGTTAAACAACGTCACTTCAGGAAGTTACCAAGAGTATTACAGAAAAATGTATGGCGAATAACAGTCGGCAGCCGTTTGAGTATCTCATTGCAGGGCCATGCGCGGCAGAAAGCGAGGCACAGGTATATGAAACCGCGCAACGTCTTCATGCTGTTCTGTCGGCGCTCCCCTACCCTGTCGCCTTTTTCCGTGCCGGTGTGTGGAAGCCTCGCAGCAACAGCGCCGACTTCTGTGGGGCGGGCGAAAAAGCGCTGCCCTGGCTTCAACGCATCCACAACGATTTCGGACTTGAAATATGCGTGGAAGTCGCTAATGCACAACATGTTGAGCTTTGTCGAAAATACGGCATCACCAACTTTTGGATTGGCGCACGCACATCGGTCAACCCATTTACCGTGCAGGAAATTGCCGAAGCCGTACGCGGGAACAGCGGAACGGTTTTGGTAAAAAATCCCGTCATTCCTGATTTGAAACTCTGGTTGGGAAATGTAGAAAGATTTGAGAAAGCGGGTGTGAAACAGGTGTTTGCCGTTCATCGCGGTTTTGCGAATCAGAACGAAAACGTGCTTCGCAACGCCCCCTGTTGGGAGATTCCCATCGCCTTCAAGGTGGCGCGCCCCGATGTCCCGCTCATTTGCGACCCGTCGCACATTACCGGCAACACGCAGTATATCAAACAGATATCACAAATCGCCATTGACTATGGATACAACGGTTTGATGGTGGAAACGCACTGCCAACCCGCCGCTGCACTGAGTGACGCGCAACAACAACTTACGCCCGAAGCGCTTTGCGAACTGCTCAACTCGCTCATATTCAAATATTCCGCCAACAATCCCGACGACCTTTTGCGCCAACAACGCAACCTCATCTACAATATCGACACACAACTCAGCCAACTGCTGGCAAAACGAATGTCGGTGGTGGAAGAAATCGCCAACATCAAACGCGACAACAACATACCACTGGTACAACCGAACCAATGGAACAACGTCGTCGCCCACTACACCGAAAACGCCCTACCAGATGACGAATACCACGAATTTCTGCAACACTTTCTCGACCTGCTACATCAATATTCACTCCAACGCCAACAAAAACACAACGGCGAATAATTACCTCAAAAACATTATGCCACAACTCAGACTGCTTCCTGCACTTTCCTGTCAGACGGGGTTTTCTCGTCATTATAAACACTCTGTCAGCACCCTGACACAATTCAAAACACATGGAGAACACTGAAAACGCACATCGCGCCGGATTTGTCAATCTGATTGGCAACCCGAATGTCGGCAAAAGCACGCTGATGAACCAACTCGTCGGCGAGCGCCTTTCCATCATCACATCGAAAGCGCAAACCACGCGCCACCGCATCAAAGGCATTGTGGATGGAGATAACTTTCAGATTATCTACTCTGACCTTCCGGGCATTCTCACGCCCGCCTACAAGATGCAGGAGATGATGATGAAGTTTGTCTCAGAATCGCTCAAAGATGCCGACCTCATCCTCTATTTGGTGGAGTGCGGCGAGACCAAATATGACGAACAGATTGTTGAGAAACTGCAAAAGATGGATACTCCCATCATTTTGGTTATCAACAAAATAGACAAATCCACGGCTGAGGTGGCCACGGCAACGACGACACATTGGCAAACGTTGCTGCCCAAGGCCGACGTGGTGCAGATTTCCGCTTTACAGGGGCTGAACCTCAATCTTTTATTACAAAAAATCATTGAAAAGCTGCCGGTTAATCCGCCCTATTTCCCGAAGGACCAATTGACCGACCGGCCGATGCGCTTTTTCGTTTCCGAAATCATTCGCGAAAAAATTCTTTTAAACTACAAAAAAGAGATTCCCTACAGCGTGGAAGTCGTGGTGGATGAATACAAGGAAGAAGCTGACATTGTGCGTATTATGGCCACTTTATACGTAGAGCGTGACACCCAGAAAGCCATCATCATCGGCAAGCAGGGACAAGCCATCAAGAAACTGGGCATGGAGTCGCGCGCTGCCATCGAAGAGTTCATCCAACAGCACGTCTATCTCGACCTTTCGGTCAAAGTGCTGAAGGATTGGCGCAATAACGATTTGATTATGAAGCGTTTCGGATATTCCGGAAGCTAATTTTTTTGATTAACCAATAAATTATTATAATATGAAAATCATTGACGGCAAAAAAATTGCCAACGAAGTGAAGAACGAAATTTCGAAGAAAGTTCAAGGCTGGATGGAAGCCGGTCAGTCGGTACCGCATTTGGCGGCGGTCATCGTCGGCAACGACGGTGCCTCCAAGACCTACGTCGGCAGCATCGAGCGTTCTTGCAGGGAGGTGGGCTTCAACTCCTCCATTTACCAATATCCTGAAACCATCTCCGAGAAGGAGTTGCTGGATGCCATCGACTTTCTGAATCGCGATGACGAAATCGACGGTTACATCATCCAACTTCCTCTGCCCAAGCATATTAACACCGAACACGTAATTGCGCACGTGGATCCGCACAAAGATGTGGATTGTTTTCATCCCATCAACAACGGCAAACTGTTTTTAGGCGAGGCGGAATTTCTGCCTGCCACGCCTTACGGCACCATTGAGTTGATGCGCCGCGCCGGCATCGAAGCCGCGGGCAAACATTGCGTGGTGTTAGGGCGCAGCAACATCGTCGGCAAGCCTTTGGCGCTGCTGTTGGCGGAAAAGTCAGCCACCGGCAATGCCACCGTCACCATCTGTCACAGCCGCACGCCGAATTTGAAGGAGGTGTGTGCCACCGCCGACATTCTGCTGGTCGCCATCGGTCAGCCGGAGATGATTACGGCAGAATATGTGAAAGAGGGCGCAACGGTTATCGACATCGGCATTCACCGTCTGCCCGACCAGACGCAGGAGAAGGGCTATCGCATCTGCGGTGACGTGAAATACGACGAGGTGGCGCCGAAGTGCGCAGCCATCACGCCCGTGCCCGGCGGCGTTGGCCCAATGACCATGACCTGTCTGATGCTCAATACGATACACGCTCACGAACGCAAACTGTAATGGAGAACGTACGCGTTGACAAGTGGCTGTGGATGGTGCGCCTGTTCAAGACGCGCTCCATGGCCACTGACGCCTGTAACGCAGGCAAAATCAAGCTGAACGGCACCAACGTGAAGCCCGCGAAAAGCGTGAAAGCCGACGAAGTGTTGGAAGTTCACATCGGGCAGCTGGTGAAGACGGTCAAAGTGCTGGATGCACCCAAAAGCCGTGTCGGGGCTCCTTTGGTACCGCAATATTGCGAAGACCTGACACCACAAGAGGAGTACGACCGCGTGAAAATGCTCAACATGCGATTTGAGAAACGCGACCGCGGCGAAGGCCGTCCGACCAAACGCGACCGCCGACAAATCGACTTCATTAAAAACCTATACGGGGAAGAGGACGACGACTAACGCCCCGAAATTGCGACATCACAGCTACAGAACCAGTTCAATGCCAGCTTCGGTCCATTGGACAAAGGATTGGTGTATTAGCCAATCCCCTGTGTTAAAATAAGTTACACCATCATCAATTTCGACTTGCAACGGACGATGACTGTGTCCGTAGATGAAAAAGTCGGTAGGTTCATGAGATAAGACGTTGCGGATATGGGCAATGGTGGCCTGCTCGTGCTGTCGGATTTTCGCTTCCGAGCGTTCAGCAACGGTTTCGTTTTGCGCACGACTGCGGCGGGAGCAGAAGCGGGCGATTCCGAAAGCCCAGCGCGGTGGCAACGCGCCATACAACGCCACATGCGCCTTCACCGCAAACATCTTCTTGATAAAAAGATAGCCGCGGTCGTTCGGATCCAAGCCATCACCATGACCGATGACGCAGTTTTTACCGTTGATGACGAAACGCTGTTCGGCGCGGAAAATCCGGACACCGATTTCTTTTTCGAAATAATCCTTCACCCACATATCGTGATTGCCGGTAAAATAGTAGATTTCGACTCCTTTCTGCTTCATTTCCAATAATTTGGCAAAAAAACGAAAATAGCCTTTCGGCACCACGTCGCGATATTCGAACCAAAAATCGAAAATGTCACCCAAAAGGAAAAGATGATTCGCGGTAGGCATAATTTCATCCAGCCATGCCAAAACCGCGTCTTCACGCTGGCGACTTTGCACGGCGTTAGGTGCGCCGAAGTGAAAATCGGAGGCGAAATAGATACGGCCATCCAAGCGAATCGGTGTGTTAAGAGATGTATTCAAAATCTAACTTTTACGCCCATAAACGATAAAATATTTAGATTATTGCCATTCATGAAAAAGTTGTAATTTTGCGCCCCTAAAAAAAACATCATGGACAAGGTATCGGGAAACCCTTCAAAAAACCGAATGCTACCGCCGCTGGTAGTGATTGTGGCGCTTTTAGTCACCGGCTACCTGACTGCCAACGTAATGGCTGTCAAGCTGATACATGTATTCGGGATTACAATTTTTGACGCGGGGACGCTCATTTTCCCCATCACATACGTTTTGGGCGACGTGCTGACGGAGATCTGGGGCTTTCAAACGGCGAAGCGCGTCATCTGGCTCACATTTATCTGCGAACTGATATTCACGCTGTTCGTCTGGATTGGGGTGTGGCTGCCCTATCCGGAGGAGACGGCGGCGGCGGCCAATGCCTACGCATCGGTATTTGCCATTGTGCCGCGCATCACGATTGCCTCTTTGCTGGCATTTTTGTGCGGAGAACTGGTGAATGCCTGGACGCTGGTGAAGATCAAAATCCGCACGCGCGGACGCCACCTTTGGAAACGCACCATCGGCTCTTCGTTTTTTGGCTATATTGTTGACACAACGATATTTGTGTGTGTTGCCTTCATCGGTGTAGTGCCCACCCATGACCTTCTTTCTATGATACTCATCCAGGTGGTGGTGAAACTGCTCATCGAAGCCGTCGGCGCCACTCCCCTCACCTACGCGCTCATCGGCTGGCTGCGGAAAAGGAAGGTCAGAGCGGATTCGTAAAAAACATTTATTTTTGCACAAAAAAAATAAGCGATGCAAGACCTTGCGTTTTTTGGGATTCCCGCCATCTACTTACTGGCTGCGCTGGCATTTCTGCTGCCACGCATCCCCGTGGTGGGCAAGTTTTTCAACATCATCAACACGCTCATCCACGAGCTCGGGCACGCACTGGTCGCCCTGATTTTGGGAGGAGCAATCCTACAGATTCAGATTTTCTCCGACACCTCCGGCGTCACCGGCACAGAATCAAAGTCCACCTCCAAAGCGATTTTAGTCAGCTTAGCGGGCTATCCGTTTGCTTCGGCGGTTGGGTGGACTTGCTTTTTCCTGCTGTCCGTCGGCTACGAAGAGTGGATCGTCATCGGCACCACGCTTATTTTCGTTCTTATGTTAATTCTTTGGATAAGAAATAGTTACGGACTAATTTGGGTACTGATTTTCACCGCACTGAACGCCTTCATCATCTACTATGTGAACAACACGACAGTAACGCAGGTGGTGGCGCTGTTTTACAGTTTGATGATTGTGATTGAATCGGTATGGTCAACACTGGTGCTGCTGAAATTGTCGATTACGCAGGCTGGACAGGCAGGTGACGCCACCAACCTGAAGAAGTTCACACACATTCCGGCGTTTCTGTGGGCGCTCGGCTTCGTCGCCTTTGCCTGCTACGCGGCGTACCGATGTGGAGAGATGTACTTTTGGAGATGAGAGTAAAAAGGCCTTCAATTAAAAATTGGAAATTGAAACCGGAGGTTTGAGCTTAGACCTTGATTTTGCTCGGTTCTCCTACAAAATCGGTTATCCTTACCCAAAATCGAGAAGTTACGGTGTGGATCACATCCTGCAAAGTAAGGTGGAAAGGAATCCTCCCGCAAGAAAAAGGGCCGACCCCGCGAGGAATCAGC